>NZ_JCBANG010000119.1:0-15398 GCF_059760905.1 Achromobacter sp. 1011811831 | reverse complement strand
CGTCTATAGTTGCACAGGCTTGAAGCCCTGGTCATTTTGGGGCTTTGAGCCTATCGTGCTTTCAGGCACGAAGTTCTTCCGGCGGCGATCTTCCATCGCCGCTTTTCTGTACCCTTGGGTTCCCCCTATGGAAAAACGCGTTGTATTCGGGCATAAGACCCTGCCCTATCTGCTGCTGCTGCCGCAGATCGTCATCACAGTGGTCTTCTTCTTCCTGCCCGCCGGACAAGCCATGTGGCAGTCCATGCGGCTCGAAGACGCCTTCGGCCTGTCGTCCGAGTTCGTCGGCATCGACAACTTCGTCGAATTGTTCAAGCAGCAAGCCTACCTGGACTCGTTCCGCGTCACCGCCGTGTTCTCGGTGCTGGTGGCCGTGGTCGGCCTGGGCGTGTCGCTGCTGCTTGCCGTCATGGCAGACCGCGTGATCCGCGGCGCCGGCCTCTACAAGACCCTGCTGATCTGGCCCTACGCCGTCGCGCCGGCCGTGGTCGGCGTGCTGTGGCTGTTCATGTTCTCGCCCTCGGTCGGCATCCTGGCCGTCGCGCTGAACCACTCCGGCGTCAACTGGAACCCGCGCCTGAACGGCAACCAGGCCATGATGCTGGTGCTGATCGCGGCCGTGTGGAAACAGGTGTCGTACAACTTCCTGTTCTTCCTGGCCGGCCTGCAATCGATCCCGCGCTCGCTGATCGAAGCCGCCGCCATCGACGGCGCCTCGCCCTCGCGGCGCTTCTGGAGCATCGTCTTCCCGCTGCTGTCGCCCACCACGTTCTTCCTGCTGGTGGTCAACATCATCTATGCATTCTTCGACACCTTCGCCGTGGTGGACACCACCACGCAGGGCGGCCCCGGCACCTCGACCTCGATCCTGGTCTACAAGGTGTACAGCGACGGCTTCCGCGGCCTGGACCTGGGTTCGTCCGCGGCCCAGTCCGTGGTGCTGATGTTCATTGTGATTGCCTTGACGGTCGTGCAGTTCCGCTACGTCGACCGCAAAGTGCAGTATTGATTTTGTCCGAGGCTACTAACAATGGTTGAACGCCGTCCCTGGCTGGATATTCTGGCCCACGTCATCCTGCTCTGCGGCGTGGCGATGGTGGCATTTCCGCTCTACGTCACTTTCGTCGCGTCCACCCAGACCGCGCAGGAAGTGGCGTCGGCGCCGATGTCGCTCATTCCCGGCAAGCACTTCGTCGACAACTACATGCAGGCGCTGTTCGGCGGTTCGTCCGGCGGCTCCGCCGGCGCGCCGGTGGGCCGCATGATGTACGTCAGCCTGATCATGGCGCTGGCGATCTCCATCGGCAAGATCGCGATCTCGCTGCTGTCGGCCTTCGCGGTGGTCTACTTCCGCTTCCCCGGCCGCATGTTCTTCTTCTGGATGATCTTCGTCACGCTGATGCTGCCCGTGGAAGTGCGGATCGCGCCGACCTACAAGGTGGTCGCCGACCTGGGCCTGCTCAACAGCTACGCCGGCCTGACGCTGCCGCTGATCGCCTCGGCCACCGCCACCTTCCTGTTCCGCCAGTTCTTCCTGACCGTGCCGGACGAGCTGATCGAGGCCGCCCGCATCGACGGCGCCGGCCCCGTGCGCTTCTTCCGCGACGTGCTGCTGCCGCTGTCCAAGACCAGCATCGCCGCCCTGTTCGTGATCCAGTTCATCTATGGCTGGAACCAGTACCTGTGGCCGCTGCTGGTCACCACCCAGGAAGACATGTACCCCGTCGTGATCGGCATCAAGCGCATGATCAGCGGCGGCGACAGCGTGACCGAATGGAACATCACCATGGCCACCGCCATGCTGGCCATGATCCCGCCCGCGCTGGTGGTCATCCTGATGCAGAAATGGTTCGTCAAGGGTCTGGTCGACACTGAAAAGTGACGCTTGCCCATTGCGTTTGCGTACCACGCCCGCCCGAACACGACTCAGATAACACGAATTAACTCATGGCTACTCTCAGCTTCCGCAAAGTCAAGAAAACCTACGCCGGCAACGTGCCCGTGATCCACGGCATCGACATGGACGTCAAGGATGGCGAGTTCATCGTCATCGTCGGCCCGTCCGGCTGCGGCAAGTCCACGCTGATGCGCATGGTCGCCGGCCTGGAATCCGTGACCAGCGGCGAAATCCTGATCGACGACCAGGTCGTCAACCACCTGGAACCCGCCGAACGCGATATCGCGATGGTGTTCCAGAACTACGCGCTCTATCCACACATGACCGTGTTCGAGAACATGGCCTACGGCTTGAAGATCCGCAAGTTCTCGAAGGAAGAGATCAAGAAGCGCGTCGACGCCGCCGCGCAGATCCTCGAACTCGGCCATCTGCTGGACCGCCGCCCGCGCGCCTTGTCCGGCGGCCAGCGCCAGCGCGTGGCCATGGGCCGCGCCATCGTGCGCGAGCCCAAGGTCTTCCTGTTCGACGAGCCGCTGTCGAACCTGGATGCCAAGCTGCGCGTGGCGATGCGCCTTGAAATCATGAAGCTGCACCGCCGCCTGGGCACCACCAGCCTGTACGTGACCCACGACCAGGTCGAGGCCATGACGCTGGCGCACCGCATGATCGTCATGTACCAGGGCGTGCCGGAACAGATCGGCACGCCGATGGAAGTGTTCGAAAAGCCCGCCTCCACTTTCGTGGCCGGCTTCATCGGCTCGCCGCCGATGAACCTGATGGAAGTGAGCGTGGCCGGCGACGGCACGGTGCAGACCGCCGACGGCCAGCCGCTGGAGATCTCGCCGTTGCAGGTGCCGTCCCAGGTCCGCGGCCGCAAGGTCATCATGGGCATGCGTCCCGAGCACATGCTGCTCAACACGCAGGGCGTGCCCTGCGAAGTCGAGATGGTTGAAACGCTGGGCTCCGAGCAGCTGGTCCACTGCCGCGTCGGCAAGACCACGCTGGTCGTACGCTGCACCACTCGCCAGCTGTCGGAATCACCCGCCAAGGTCGGCGACCGCGTCAACGTCGGTCCGGACGGCCGTCATCCGCTGCACTGGTTCGAAACCGACACCGGCCGCCGCGTCCAGGGTCTCTGATCCCGGACTCCGCCGAAACAACAACGGGCGCCGCATGCGGCGCCCGTTTTGCATCCGGCGGGCGGATCCGCCCGCCCTCTTCCATCAATACGTGTACGTGACCATCGTGCCGACGGAGTACTGATTGCGTTCCTTGACGATCGGGCTGTCCTTGGCGTCGCCGAACAGGCGGCGCGCCTCGGCGGCGGCCGTCAGCGTCCAGGACTTGCTGAGCGGATACGACCACACCGCGCCCAGCGCGACGCTCTCCAGGCCGCCTTCGGCCTCGTACTTGCGATAGCCGGACTTGGCCGACTGGCGGCCGCTGACGCCGTACCAGGTGCGCATATAGTTGCCGTCGCCGAAGGTGCTGTTCAGCGACAGGCCAATCTTGCCGGCCGGACCGTCATAGACCTTGGCGCTGGCGCCCAGGTTGAACAGGGTGTAGGCGCTGCCGGTGTCGCGGTCGTCGCCCTTCTTGAACGCGTGTTGCACCGAGGCGGACAGCGTCACGGGGCCGACGTCGGTCTCGGCGTCGAAGCCAACCTGCGCGCGGCTCTTGATGTCGCCCATGCCGCGCAGCGCATTCGAGCCTTCCAGGCCCTTCTTGTGGTCCTTGCGCGAGGCGCTGGGACCGACATAGATGCGGAACGTGCTGCCCATCGTGTTGGTTTCCCAACCCAGGCCATGGTCGGTGTTCAGGAAGATGCCGTAGGGACTGCGCACGCCGAAGCCGAACACGGGCACGGCGACGCTCTCGTCGCTGCCGCTGTAACGCGGCACGTAGGCGCCGCCCACCGTGCCGTAGAAAGACCACTGGTCCTGCACCATGCCGGTGGCGCCACCCCTGGCGACCTCCAGTTCGCGCGACGTGGCGCCGCGCTTGCCGGAAGCGTTGCCGGCGCCATCCTCGGCCGCCATCGAAATGACAGGCAGCAGGGCCAGGGTGCATGCGGCGGCCACGCGGCGCGGCTCGAGGACTATCAGGGTAGATCGCTTCATAGAGCTTCCAGGGAAACGAGGTTGAGGAGGTACTGCTTACATCCGCCGCGCGGCACGCGGCGTCAAATCTAGCGGACGTCGTCGCCGTACTTGGCCTGGCGCATCAGCGTCATGGCCAGCGCCGACACCGACGCCACCAGCGGCTCGGCCGTGTCGGCATTGCTCATGACCAGCACGGCGAGCTTGTCGCGCGGGGCCAGTACATAGCGGGAATGAAAGGCTTCGGTGGCGCCGCTGTGCGAGCGCATCGCGTCGCCCGCGACGCCGTCTTCGCCACAGGGCGCGGCCAGCCAGGACAGGGCCAACCGACACGGCAGGCTGATGCCATCGGCCACGGTTTCGAGGTTCAGGATCGCCTGCGCCGACTCGGCCTTGAGCACCCGCGTATCGCGGTAGCGGCCTTCGGCGAACAGCATGCTGCTGAAGCGCGCCATCTCCGACGAGCTCATCCAAAGGCCCTCGGCGGCCGCGTTGTCCAGCGGCGATTCGGACCAGGGCTTGCCGCGCCGATAGCCGGCGGCGCGCAGGTCCAGCATGCGTTCATCGGCCTGATAGCCGGCGCGGGAAATGTTGAGCGGGCGCAGGATCGCGCGGCGCATGTAGGTGTCGAACGGCTCTTCGGTCGCGTGCGCCACCATGTCGCCCAGCAAGGCGTAGCCCATGTCGGAACGCGTCCTGCCCATGGTGTCTTCGGGCGTATCCGGCCGCAGCGTCAGCAGGCTGCGCGCGGTGACCGGATGCGCGCCCAGCCATTGCATGGCCGCGCGGCGCGGCTGGATCTCCCACTGCGGCAGCGCCTGCGCCGCGGGCATGTCCAGCGCCAGGCGCCCGTCGTCGGCGGCGCGCATGACGCCCGCCGCCGTCACCAGTTTGGAAATCGCGCCAACGCGGTACAGCGTGTCGCTGGACGCGTTGCGATGGCGCGCCTCGTCCGCGTAGCCGAACCCGGCGCTCCAGACCAGCTTCTGGTCATCGACCAGCGCGATCGACAGCCCGGGCACGTCCAGCGCGCTCAGGTCATGGGAAATACGCTTGGTGAGATAGCTCACCACCGCGTGATAGTCGCCCTTGGATATGGCCGGCGGCTTGGCCGGCGGCACGCCCTGGCAACCGCCGGCAAAAGCCAGCGATGCGCCTAGGACGAGGGTACGGGCAAACGGAAACATGACGTGCGGCAAAGCCTCTGATGACAACTGCCGTCATGCTGTCGATGGGTCAAACTCCGTTCTTTCCTGCTTTGTATGGAGTTTGTAAAGATTGGACAGGATGTTTGTGAAGTTTATTGAAGACGCCCGTCCAGAGCGGCCTTCCGGGCAGCGGAGCAGCACTCAGGCTGCCTTCCAGCTGATGATGAAACGGGCCCCGCCCAGGGGGCTGTCCACCACCTCGGCCGTGCCGTTATGCCAGCGCGCCACCCGGCTGACGATCGCCAGCCCCAGGCCGGTGCCGCCTGTGCCGCGATCGCGGCTTTCGTCCAGCCGGATGAACGGCTCGAAGATGCGCTCGCGATCCGCCAGCGGAATGCCGGGACCGTCATCGTCCACCATGAGCACATATTCGCGCGGCGCGGGCGAGACCAGGCTCACCCGGATATTGCCGCCGGCGTAACGGATGGCGTTCTGCAGCAGGTTCAGCAGCGCCCGGGTCATGTAGCGCTGGTTCAGGTGCACCTGCGCCACCTGGCATAGCGCCACCTCGCAGCGCACGCCGCGCTGGCCAGCCTCGAAACCGGCATGCTGGACCACGGAGTCCAGCCAGCCGCGCGCATCCTGCGCCTCCAGCGTCACGCCGTCGCTGTGCTCCAGCCGCGCATACATCAGCAGCTCGGAAGCCATGCTGTCCAGCTCGGCCACGTCGTTCTTCATTTCCTCGATCAGGCGACCGCGCGCGGCCTCGTCCCGCTCGCGGCCCATCATGTCCAGCTCGAACGACAGGCGCGCGATGGGCGTGCGCAGCTCGTGCGAGACGGCGTTGGTCAGTTCGCGCTGGTTGCTGATCAGGGCGCCGATGCGCTCGGACATCTGGTTGAAGGTCTCACCCAGGTTGCCGATGCTGGAATGGCGCGACAGCCGGGCCCGGGCCTGCAGATCGCCCTGCCCCATGCGTTGCGCCGCCGTCTTGAGCGCCTCCAGGTCGCGCCAGATGGGCAGCGCCCACACCAGCATGAACGCGCACAGCAGCAAGCCCAGCGCGGAATAGACCGCCGCGATTACCCAGGGCCCGATCGACGGTTCGGGCGGCAGCTTGAGCTCCAGCCACTGGCCACCCGCGCCGGGGATGCCGGCCACGAAGGTCTGCATCTTGTCGCGAATGAAGAAATCACCCGCGCGGATGGCCTGGCGTTCCTTGTCGCTGGCGTTGTAGTCGCGCGCGTTCACCACCCTGAGGCCCAGGCCGTAGTACGGCGCGAGCTGGTCGTCGATATGTGTCTGCCGGGAAGCCGGCTCGATGCGGGACAGTTCCTGCACCAGACTGTGGATCTGGCCGCGCACGGATTCGCGCGTGTAGGCATCGCTGACCGGCTCGAACAGGTAATTGGCGGAACGGTCCACGATCTCGTTGGAGATCACGAAGCCCACCGCTAGCACCACGAAGAGCCGCAGGACGAACTTAAGCATCCTCGCCCTCGTGTGCCTTGGGCGAGAACAGATAGCCCTTGCCCCACACGGTCTTGATGCGCGCCGGGTCGCGCGGGTCGTCGTCCAGCTTGCGGCGCAGCTTGCTGACGCAGACGTCGACGCTGCGGTCCAGGCCATTGAACTCGATGCCGTGCACGGCGTTGAGCAGGTCGTCGCGGGTCAGCACCTGCCCGGCCTGGCTGGCCAGCGCCCACAGCATCTCGAATTCCATGGTGGTCAGGTCGACCTCCACGCCCGCGTGCACCACGGCGCGGGTGCGCCGGTCGATGACCAGCGGGCCGAATTCCAGGCGCTCCGGCGGTTCGTCCAGCTGGCTGTGCCGGCGCAGCAGCGCGCGGATGCGCGCCAGCAGCACGCGCGGCTCGACCGGCTTGATGACGTAATCGTCCGCGCCCGACTCCAGGCCCAGGATCTGGTCCAGGTCGTCCTCGCGCGCGGTCAGCATCAGGATGGGCGCGGAAGAGAACGCGCGCAGATCGCGGCACACCTGCAGGCCGTCGCGGCCCGGCAGCATCAGGTCCAGGATGGTGATGGCCGGATCGTGCCTGCGGAACGCCTCGACCGCGTGGTCGCCGCGATAGGCCTGCGCCACATTGAACCCGTGTTGCTCCAGGAACTGGGCGATCAGGCGCGACAGCTTGGGATCGTCTTCGACTAGCAGGGCCTTGGTCATGATGTCCACAAAAAAAGAGTTCAATTGCGCCGCATTCTACGCAAAAGTCGGGAATCGGCGTTCGACCGTCGCGCCCCGGCCCGGTTCCCGAGTCCGGACGGACCGAGGCAGATCGGCGGTTTCGGCACCCCGTCCGCGAGGGCGCGCGGCCCTCGGGCAGGAGCGACGTTCCGCCTGGCCGCCCAATAAAAAACGGACCGGAAAGCTAGGCTTCCGGCCCGTCGCGAGCCTGTCCCCGAGCCCGCGCGCAGCGGGTCCGGGGAAGGTTCCGGCATGCGCCGGTTTACTTGTAGACGGTCTTGGAACCGTCCTTGTGCCAGGTGAACACGTCGAACTGGAAGTTCGTCAGGTCGCCCTGCTTGTTCCAGGAGATCTTGCCGATCGGGGTGTCGAGCGTGTTGGCGTGCAGGAACTTGGCGACCTTGGCCGGATCCTCGCTGCCGGCGCCCTTGATGCCGTCGGCGATGGCCAGGGTGGCGGTGTAGGCGGTCATCTGGAAGGCGCCCGCGGCATTGCGCTTCTTGGCCTGGAAGGCCTTCACGATCTCGGCATTGGCCGCGCTCTGGCTGAAGTCGGCCGGCAGCGTCAGCAGCATGCCCTCGACGGCGTCGCCGGCGATGGCGTTGATGTCCGGATTGCCCGTGCCTTCCGGACCCATCCACTTGGCCTTCACGCCCTGTTCGGCCGCCTGGCGCAGCAGCAGGCCCATTTCGGGGTGGTAGCCGCCGTAGTAGACGAAGTCCACGCCGCCGCTCTTGAGCTTGGTGATGACGGCGGAGTAGTCGCTGTCGCCGGCGTTGATGCCTTCGAAGATCGCGACCGGGATGCCGCCCTTCTCGAGGTCGTTCTTGACCGCGGTGGCGATGCCCTGGCCATAGGACTGCTTGTCATGCAGCACGGCGACCTTCTTCGGCTTGAGTTTTTCCAGGACGAACTTGGCGGCGGCCGGGCCTTGCTGGTCGTCGCGGCCGATGGTGCGGAAGATGAACTCGTAGTTCTTGCCGTCGGTCAGCGCCGGCGAGGTGGCCGAGGGGGTCACCATGACCACGCCTTCGTTGTTGTAGACGTCGGCGGCGGCGATGGTCGCGCCCGAGCAGACGTGGCCAACCACGAAACCGATCTTGCTGTTGACCACGCGGTTGGCGGCCACCGGACCCTGCTTGGGTTCGCAGCCGTCGTCGATGACGACGGTTTCCAGCTTCTTGCCATTGACGCCGCCGGCGGCGTTGATGCGCTCGACGGCCGTGTCAACGCCTTCGCGGACCATGTCGCCGTACTGGGTGACCGGGCCGGTGGTCGGGCCGACCACGCCGATCTTGATCGTCTGGGCTTGCGCGCCCGCTGCGAACGTCAACCCTGCGGCAACACCCAAGGCGGCGATGACCGGGGTCAGACGGAATGCTGTCTTCATGAGTGGACTCCTCTATTGGCATGTAATCGTTGGTTTTCACCGGGCGAAGGCCGGAATTATTAGTGAATTCCGCCCGGCTGCTATGCGTTTGCACGGCAAAGCATACACTGAAAGATCACTGTCATTGTGGGCTCCGGCCCGCCTTTTTTTATGCGAAAAACTTGACGGGACGCATCACTTTCCCGCATTTCCTTTATGCAGTCAGGGATATATGCAAAAGAGGATTTATTCGTTTGCGTTACTAAGCCGGCGCGGCATCATGGCCGCCATGAGACTCCAACCGATCATCGTCCCCGGATGGAAAAACTCCGGACCCGAACACTGGCAATCCCGCTGGGCGGACGCCTTGCCGCACGCGATCCGGGTACAGCAGCGGGACTGGGAACGCCCGTCCTGCGCCGACTGGACCGCCACGGTGGCGGCCGAAGTGGACAAGGCCCGCAGTCCCGTGCTGCTGATCGCGCACAGCCTCGGCTGCCTGGCCTGTGCCGCGCTGCCGGTGCCGCTGCGCGCCAAGGTGGCGGGCGCCCTGCTGGTGGCACCGGCCGACGTGGAACGCGCCGACGTCCCTGACTGTCTGCGCGGCTTCGCGCCGATTCCCCGGACGTCGCTGCCCTTCCAGAGCGTGGTGGTGGCCAGCGACAACGATCCCTATTGCCGCCTGGAACGCGCGCGCCTGTTCGCCGAGCACTGGGGCAGCCGCCTGGTGATCGTGTCTGGCGCCGGCCACATCAACGCCGACAGCGGGCTGGGCGATTGGCCACAGGGCCTGAAGCTGCTGGGCGCGCTGCGCCGGCGCTCTTCCTGGCGGGTCTCGCCGCCGCCCGAGCGCATCTCGCCGGTACCCGTGCGGCCGCTATCGCACCAGGGCTGAGCATCTCCACGCGGCGCTCGCCGATACGCGCTTTCCGCCCCTGACGGACGTTTCCATTGGGGCTGCCCCAAAAAAAACCCCGCGACGCGAAGGTGCGTGGCGGGGTTGATCGGCCGCGCTATCGCGGCTCGCGATGGATCACTGCAGCAGGCTGCGCAGCATCCAGGCATTCTTCTCATGCACGTCCAGGCGCTGCGTCAGCAGGTCGGCCGTGGGTTGGTCATTGGCGGCATCTGCCTTCTCGAAGGCGGCGCGCGCGGTCTTGGCGACCGACTCGTTGGCGCTGACCAGCAGGCGCACCATTTCCAGCGCTTCCGGCACCGAGTCCGGCTCGGCGATCGACGACAGCTTGGCGTACTCGCGGTACGTGCCCGGCGCGTAGTGGCCCAGCGCGCGGATGCGCTCGGCGATGCTGTCCAGCGCGTTCCATTCCTCGGTGTACTGCGTCATGAACATCAGGTGCAGCGTGTTGAACATCGGCCCCGTGACGTTCCAGTGGAAGTTGTGCGTCATCAGGTACAGCGTGTACGAATCCGCCAGCAGCTTGGACAGCTCTCCCGCAACCGCGGCGCGGTCCTTGTCGGAAATGCCGATGTTGATGCGCGGAACGCTGGTGGTCTTCTTGGAGGACTTGGCCATCGATGACTCCTGTTGAATGGACTAAACAAGGATAACACTGCCGTTGCGACAGGCTCGGGAGCGCGCGAGCGCTCGGGGGTGGGCTAATCCTGTTCTGCGGTGATCTCGCCGGCCAGCATCTGCACGCCCGGCAGCCCGCATTCATAGACGGCCTGCGCCAGCGCCTCGATCGCCGCGAGTCGCGGAAAGCTGCGGCGCCAGGCCAGCACCACGCGGCGTTCCGGCACCTGGCCTTCGAACGGCAGGTAGCGCAGCAGGCTGTTCGAGGGAGGCTGCTCCGGCACCGCGGTCACCGGCAGCACCGTGACACCGATGCCCGCCGCGACCATGTGGCGGATCGTTTCCAGCGACGAGCCCTCGAAGGTACGCTGGATGCCGTCGCTGGCGGCGGAAAAGCGCGACAGCTCTGGACAGACCTCCAGCACCTGGTCGCGGAAGCAGTGGCCACTGCCCAGCAGCAGCATGGTCTGCTGCTTCAGGTCCTGCGCGTCGACAGCGGCCTGCTTCGCCAGTTCGTGGTCGTTGGGCACCGCCACCACGAAGGGTTCATCGTAGAGCGGCTGCATGACCAGGCCTGCCTCCGGCAAGGGTAAGGCCATGATGGCGCAATCGATCTCGCCCTGGCGCAGCAACTCGACCAGGCGCACGGTGAAGTTCTCCTGCAGCAGCAGCGGCATCTGCGGCGTGCGGCGGATCTGCTCGGGCACGAGGCGCGGCAACAGGTAGGGACCGATGGTATGGATCACGCCCACGCGTAGCGGCCCGGCCAGCGGATCGTGGCCCTGGCGCGCGATCTCCTTGATGCTGGCGCTTTCCTCCAGCACCTTCTGCGCCTGCGCCACGATGCGCTGCCCGATCGGCGTGACGCCGACCTCGGCGCCGCCGCGTTCGAACAGGGTCACTCCCAGCTCGTCCTCGAGCTTGCGGATGGCGACGGAAAGCGTGGGCTGGCTGACGAAACAGGCCTCTGCCGCCCGGCCGAAATGGCGCTCCCGCGCCACGGCCACGATGTACTTGAGTTCGGTGAGAGTCATACGCCCCCCGGTTATGCGGCGGCCAGCAGGCCGTCGGCGGAAAGTTTAGGGTGGTTCATCTAGGTGCGCAGGAAGTCCTCGCGGCCGCGCATCCAGCGCGCCAGGTGCGCCTGGACCGCGTCGGGATGCTCGGCCCGCAGCCAGACCGCCGCGTCGCGCGCGTCCTCGGCGATGGCCGCGTCGGTCTCCAGGTCGGCGAAGCGCAGCAGCGCCATGCCGGACTGCCGCGTGCCCAGGAATTCTCCGGGGCCGCGCTGCTCCAGGTCGCGCCGGGCGATCTCGAAGCCGTCGGACGTCTCGAACATGGCGCGCAGGCGCTCGCGCGCGATCTGCGACAGCGGCGTCTGATAGAGCAACACGCAGACCGATTCGGCAGTGCCCCGCCCTACCCGTCCGCGCAGCTGGTGCAGCTGAGCCAGGCCGAAGCGCTCGGCGTGCTCGATCACCATCATCGACGCATTGGGCACGTCCACGCCCACTTCGATCACGGTCGTGGCCACCAGCAGGTCGACCTCGCCTTCGCGGAACGCCTGCATCACCGCCGCCTTCTCGGCCTGCGGCAAGCGGCCGTGCACCAGGCCTATGCGCAGGTCGGGCAGATCGGCCTGCATGCCTTCGTAGGTATCGACGGCGGTCTGCAATTCCAGCGCCTCGCTTTCCTCGACCAGCGGGCAGACCCAGTAGGCCTGCCGGCCGGCGCGCGCCGCCTGGGCGATGTGCGCGATGACCTCCTCGCGGCGCGCGTCCGAGACCAGCTTGGTCACCACCGGCGTGCGGCCAGGCGGCAGCTCGTCGATGACAGACACGTCGAGGTCGGCGAAGAACGTCATGGCCAGTGTGCGCGGGATGGGCGTGGCGCTCATGTTGAGCTGGTGCGGCACGATGCGGCCGCGCACGGTCTCGCCCTTTTTGGTCAGCGCCAGGCGCTGGCCGACGCCGAAGCGATGCTGCTCGTCGACGATGGACAGGCCCAGCCGATGGAACTCGACATGGTCCTGGATCAGCGCCTGCGTGCCGACCACCAGTTGCACGCTGCCCTCGGCCACGGCGGCAGCAGCCTCGCGCCGCGCCTTGGCCGTCAGGCTGCCCGTCATCCAGGCGATGTTCACGCCCAGCGGCTGCAGCCACGCGGCGAGCTTGCGGAAATGCTGTTCGGCCAGGATTTCGGTGGGCGCCATCAGCGCCACCTGGGCGCCGGCGGCGATGGCCTGGGCCGCCGCGATGGCCGCGACCACGGTCTTGCCGCTGCCCACGTCGCCCTGCAACAGACGATGCATCGGATACGGCTGCGCCAGGTCGGCGGCGATTTCCCGCACCACGCGCTCCTGGGCGCCGGTCAGCTTGAACGGCAGGGTTTCATACAGCCGGGCCACCAGCCCGTCCGATGCGTCGCTGGGCGGCAGCGGCGCGGCTTCCTTGATGCGCCGCGCGGCCCGGGCAGCGGCCAGCGACAGTTGCTGCGCCAGCAGCTCATCAAACTTGATGCGCCGCCAGGCAGGGTGGACCCGTTCCAGCAACGCTTGTTCCGACTCGCCCTGAGCGGGTGTGTGCAGCGCGCGGATGGCGGGCTCGAACAGCGGCAGCGCATAGCGCTCGCGCGCCACCGGCGGCAGGGTGTCGGACAGGTCGGCGCGGTCCAGCGCCTGCGCGATGGCGCGGCGCAGCGTCAGCTGCGGCAGGCCTTCGGTGCTGGGATAGACGGGCGTGAGCGCGGTGGGCAGCGGCGCATCGGCGTTGACCATGCGCGGATGCACCATCTCGCGGCCGAACAGGCCGCCGCGGACCTCGCCGCGCGCGCGCAGCCGCTTGCCCACGGCTACCTGCTTCTGCTGGCTGGGATAGAAATTCAGCCAGCGCAATTGCAGTTCGCCGCTGTCGTCGGCCAGCGTGGCGGTCAGTTGGCGCCTGGGCCGGTACAGCACCTCGGACTTGGTGATCTCGCCTTCGACCTGCGCCGAGAAGCCCGGCCGCAACGAGGCGACCGGGACCACGCGGGTTTCATCCTCGTAGCGCAGCGGCAGGTGCAGCACGAAGTCTTCGGGCGACACCAAGCCCAGATTGCGGAGCTTGCGCTCCGTATCCGTCAGCGGTTTGCCGGCGCCGCCCTTGGCAGCGCCCGCGCGCTTGGGTGCCGCTGCGGCGGCCGGCATGGAGGAACGAGCCTCGGTAATGAAATGCCCCGGCGGTGCTTACAGGACCAGGATGGCCTCGACTTCGAACTGCGCGCCCTTGGGCAGGCTGGCCACGCCGATGGTGGAGCGCGCCGGAAAAGGCTGCGGAATGATCTCGGCCATGATGGCGTTGGCGGCCGCGAACTTGCCCAGGTCGGTCAGGAACAGGGTCAGCTTGACGACGTTGTCCAGCGTGCCGCCGGCCGCCTTGATGACTTCCTGCATGTTGGCGAACGCCTGGCGCACCTGGGCGTCGAAGTTCTCGGACACCAGATCGCCGGTGCCGGGCTCCAGGCCGATCTGGCCGGACAGGTAAACCGTCTTGCCGCCGCTGACGGCGACCGCTTGCGAGTAAGGGCCGACGGCGGCGGGCGCGGCGTCGGTATGGATGATTTGCTTGCTCATGGGCGGAATCCTTGTAAGGTCTGTACAGATGTTTGAACTATCGGATTTTAATCAGCAATAGCATATTGCGAAAGCTTCGGCTTGCCGCCACGATGCCCGCGTCCACTGAAGCGACGCGCAAGCGATGGCGGCAATGCCGCGGCCCTGTCATGTTACCCACGCCGATGACAGCATGATGTACGGCCTGTGCCCGGCCCGATCAGGGCCCCGTGCCCGCCAGCCCTTGCCCACCCAGCTCGACGCGCCGCTCCAGCAGCAGGTCATACAAGCCCTGCGCCGCCACCGACAGGCTGCGCCCCTCGCGCCGCACCAGGTGCAGGGGCCGCGTCAGCGCGCGTCCGGCCAGCGGCACGATGCGCAAGTCCTCGCCGCCGAAATGGAACAATGTCATCGCCGGCACCACCGACACGCCCAACCCCGCCCTGACCAGCCCGGTCACCGTGGCCAAATGCTCCACCTCGAACACCGGCGGCGGCGCGGCCGCGCCCAGGGCCGCGTCCAGGTGCTTGCGCACGCTGCTGCCGCGTGCAAGCTGGATCAGCGGATAGCGCGCGATGTCGCGCAAACGCGCCTGTTCCTGGCCGGCCAACGGGTGATCGCCACGGCACACCAGGAAATAGCGGTCGGCGTACAGGAATTCGCTGACCAGCTCGCTCATGTCCGGCCGTTCCGAGGCCACCGCGAAATCCGCCTGTCCGCTGCGGACCATGTCCAGGCAGGGATCCAGCAAGGCGTCGCGCAGGTCTACCAAGATGCCGGAATGCCGGTCGCGAAAGCCCGCCAGCAGGCCGGGCAGCCAGCCCGCCGCCAGCGACGGCAACGCGGCCAGCGTCACCCGGCCCCGACGCCGCGCGGCATGGTCGCGCAGATCGTCCATGGCCAGTTCCATGTCGGCGAGCAGGCGGCGCGCCGAGGCCTCCAGCACGCGCCCTTCCGCCGTCAGCTCGACGTTGCGCGTGTCGCGGTCGAACAGGCGCAGGCCGGCGCTGTCTTCCAGCTGGCGGATCAGGGCGCTGAAGGCGGGCTGCGTCAGGTGACAGCGCTGCGCAGCCCGGGTGAAGTGCTTCTCGTCGGCCAGGGCCACGAAGGCGCGCAGCTGGCGGGCAGAGAGATTCATGGCTTTTCTCTATGAATTGATCCGATATTTCTATTTTACGGATGACTGGCCGCTGCCTATAGTGGCCACCAACCTGTGCCCGTCCATGACCGCCATGCCCCGCTCTCCCCTCCATATCGGCTGCGCCTCCGGCTTCTCCGGCGACCGCAGCGACGGCGCGCCCGCCGTGGTGCGCACGCTGGCCGCGCGCGGCGGCGGCACGCTGATCTTCGAAACGCTGGCCGAACGCACCTTGGCGCTGGCGCAACTGGCGCGCAACGAGGATCCGCGTCGTGGCTATGAACCGCTGCTGGACGAGCTGGTCGGCCCCGTGCTGGCCGATTGCCAGCGCCACGGCATTGCCATCGTCAGCAATTTTGGCGCGGCCAATCCGCCGGGCGCGGCGCGGCGCATCGCGGAATTGGCCGCGCAGCAGGGC
>NZ_JCBANG010000118.1:0-15469 GCF_059760905.1 Achromobacter sp. 1011811831 | reverse complement strand
TTTTCAAACAAGAAGACGCCATCCGAAATCCCAGGTGGCGCCGCGTGGCCCGGGGGAGTGGAATAGGAGACGGCGGCCCCCCCGGCCGCCGCCGCGCCCGCCTCGACCTCCGCCGCCGGCGTGGCTTCGCCCGCCGCCGCCAAGATCCTGGCCGAGAAGGGCGTGGACGCCGCTGCCGTCGCCGGCACCGGCCGCGATGGCCGCGTGACCAAGGGCGATGCCCTGGCCGCCAACGCAGCGCCGGCCAAGGCCGCCGCCGCTCCGGTCGCCCCCCCGACGCTGTCGCTGGACGGCCGTCCGGAACAGCGCGTGCCGATGAGCCGCCTGCGCGCCCGCATCGCCGAGCGCCTGCTGCAGTCGCAGCAGGAAAACGCGATCCTGACCACGTTCAACGAAGTGAACATGCAGGCCGTCATCGACCTGCGCAACAAGTACAAGGACAAGTTCGAGAAGGAACACGGCATCAAGCTGGGCTTCATGTCGTTCTTCGTCAAGGCCGCCGTGGCCGCCCTGAAGAAGTTCCCGCTGATCAACGCCTCGATCGACGGCAAGGACATCATCTATCACGGCTACTTCGACATCGGCATCGCCGTGGGCAGCCCGCGCGGCCTGGTGGTGCCGATCCTGCGCAACGCCGACCAGCTGTCGATCGCCGACATCGAGAAGGCCATCGCCGACTTCGGCCGCCGCGCCGCCGACGGCAAGCTGGGCATCGAAGAGATGACCGGCGGCACGTTCTCGATCTCCAACGGCGGCGTGTTCGGCTCGATGCTGTCCACCCCCATCATCAACCCGCCGCAATCGGCCATCCTGGGCGTGCACGCCACCAAGGAACGCCCCGTGGTTGAAAACGGCCAGATCGTCATCCGCCCGATGAACTACTTGGCCCTGTCCTACGACCACCGCATCATCGACGGCCGCGAAGCCGTGCTGGGCCTGGTCGCCATGAAGGACGCGCTGGAAGATCCGCAGCGCCTGCTGCTGGACCTGTAATTCCAGCTTTCCCGTCCCGGCGCGCGGCGGCCTTGCCACGCGCGCCCGGGCCGGCGCCATGCCGGCCCGCCGCGGATGGGGCGCGTTCCCCTTCATTTCCCATCGCGAGAACACTATGTCCAAACAATTCGACGTCGTCGTCATCGGCGCGGGCCCCGGCGGCTACATCGCCGCCATCCGCGCCGCCCAGCTCGGCATGTCGGTGGCTTGCATCGACGCCTGGCAGAACGGCCAGGGCGGCCCGGCTCCCGGCGGCACCTGCACCAACGTGGGCTGCATCCCGTCCAAGGCGCTGCTGCAATCGTCCGAGCACTACGAGCAGGCCAACCACCACTTCGCCGAGCACGGCATCGAGGTCAAGGGCGTGAGCCTGAAGCTCGACACGCTGATCGGTCGCAAGAACTCGGTGGTCAAGCAGAACAACGACGGCATCTTGTACCTGTTCAAGAAGAACAAGGTCACCTTCTTCCATGGCAAGGGCGCCTTCGCCGGCCAGGTCGAAGGCGGCTGGGCGATCAAGGTCACCGGCACCACCGAGGAAGACCTGGTTGCCAAGCACGTGGTCGTGGCGACCGGTTCGTCGGCGCGCGAGCTGCCCGGCCTGCCGTTCGACGAAAAGGTTGTGCTGTCCAACGACGGCGCGCTGAACATCGGCGCCGTGCCGAAGACGCTGGGCGTGATCGGCGCCGGCGTGATCGGCCTGGAAATGGGCAGCGTGTGGCGCCGCCTGGGCTCCGAAGTCACCATCCTGGAAGCGATGCCGGAATTCCTGGCCGCCGCTGACGGACAAGTGGCCAAGGAAGCCTTGAAGGCCTTCACCAAGCAGGGCCTGAACATTCAGATGGGCGTCAAGATCGGCGAGATCAAGGCGACCGCCAAGTCCGTGACCGTGCCCTACGTCGACGCCAAGGGCGCCGAGCAGAAGCTGGTGGTCGACAAGCTGATCGTCTCGATCGGCCGCGTGCCCTATACCGGCGGCCTGAACGCCGACGCCGTGGGCCTGAAGCTCGACGAGCGCGGCTTCGTTGCCGTGGACGGCGACTGCAAGACCAACCTGCCCAACGTCTGGGCGGTGGGCGACGTGGTGCGCGGCCCGATGCTGGCGCACAAGGCCGAGGAAGAGGGCGTGGCGGTTGCCGAGCGCATCGCCGGCCAGCACGGCCACGTCAACTTCGACACCGTGCCGTGGGTCATCTACACCTCGCCGGAAATCGCCTGGGTCGGCAAGACCGAGCAGCAGCTCAAGAAGGAAGGCCGCGAGTACAAGGCTGGCAGCTTCCCCTTCCTGGCCAACGGCCGCGCCCGCGCGCTGGGCGACACCACCGGCTTCGCCAAGGTGATCGCCGACGCCAAGACCGACGAGGTCCTGGGCGTGCACATCGTCGGCCCGATGGCCTCGGAGCTGATCTCGGAAGCCGTGACCATCATGGAATTCCGCGGCGCCGCCGAAGACATCGCCCGCATCTGCCACGCGCACCCGACCCTGTCGGAAGCCGTGAAGGAAGCCGCGCTGGCGGTGGACAAGCGCGCCTTGAACTTCTGATGCGCGGGCTCCGGTCCGTTCGGGGGCTGGCCCCCGGCGGATCGGCGCCATGGTTGCCTGGGGGCGGGTTCGCGGATCCGCCCTTTTTTCATCCTGCCAGCCTGTTTCCCCACATGAACGTCAGCGAATACTACGAACACGCCCTGGCCGAGCGCGGCTACCAGCCCGACGAGGCCCAGAAGAAGGCGATCGACCGCCTGCAGCGCTACTACGACGAATGGGTCAAGTTCAAGGCGATGCGCTCGAACGCGCTGAAGAAGCTGCTGAACCGGCCGGACGTGCCGCGCGGCGTCTATCTGTGGGGCGGGGTGGGGCGCGGCAAGAGCTTCCTGATGGACGCCTTCTACGCCACCGTGCCGGTGGTGCGCAAGACGCGCCTGCACTTCCATGAATTCATGCGCGGCGTGCACCGCGAGCTGGAAGAGGTCAAGGGCACGCAGGATCCGCTGGACGAAGTGGCCCGGCGCGTGGCCAAGCGCTACCGCCTGATCTGCTTCGACGAGTTCCACGTGTCCGACGTGGCCGACGCGATGATCCTGCACCGGCTGCTGCTCAAGCTGTTCGAGCACGGCACGTCCTTCGTGATGACGTCGAACTACGAACCATCGACCTTGTATCCCGAAGGGCTGCACCGCGACCGCGTGCTGCCGGCCATCGAGCTGATCCAGGCGCGCATGGATGTCATGAACGTGGACGCCGGCGTCGACTATCGCCGCCGTTCGCTGGAGCAGGTGCAGTGCTATCACACGCCGCTGGACGAGCGCGCGCAGGCGGCGCTGCAGGACGCGTTCAACCAGCTGGCCGACACACCGCCGCAGGAACCGCTGCTGCACATCGAGCACCGCGAGATCCGCGCGCTCCAGCTGGCCGGCTCGGTGGTGTGGTTCGACTTCGCCACGCTGTGCGGCGGTCCCCGCTCGCAGAACGATTACCTGGAACTGGCCAACCGTTTCCACGCCGTGATCCTGTCCGGCGTGCCGCGCATGGGGCCGCGCCAGGCCTCTGAGGCGCGCCGCTTCACCTGGCTGATCGACGTGTTCTACGACCATCGCGTCAAGCTCATCATGTCGGCCGAATGCGAGCCGGAAGAGATCTACACCGAGGGCGCGCTGGCCAACGAGTTCCACCGTACCGTGTCGCGCATCCTGGAGATGCAGTCGCGCGAATACCTGGAATCCGAGCGCCGGCTCACCGTGACGTTGTAGTTCTGCCGCATGCGCCGGCCGCGGGGCGGGCGCATGCGCATGCAAGATTGTTAATGCAATTCATTATCAATTAATATCCTGGGACTTCTGGTCAAGCGCCGCTGGTCCCACCGTGTCTTCCCTTTTTGCTCCCGACGCCCGTCGCGCCGATGCCGACGCCGTGCCGGTCGATCATCTCTACCGCAATCATCGCCCCTGGCTGTTCGGCTGGCTGCGCCGCAAGACCGGCTGCGCGCATCGCGCCGAGGACCTGGCGCAGGACGTGTTCGTGCGCGTGATCCAGGGCCGCAAGGCCGTGCGCGCCAACGACGCCCGCGCCTTGCTGGCCACCATCGCCAAGGGGCTGGTGGTCGATCACCAGCGCCGCGCGGCGCTGGAACATGCCTATCTGGACTACCTGGCCGCGTTGCCCGAGGCGCATGCGCCGTCGCCCGAGGAGCAGGCCGTGCAGATGCAGGCGCTGATGCGCCTGGACCGCCTGCTTGACGGTTTGCCGCCCAAGGCGCGCTCGGCCTTCCTGCTGTCCCAGGTCGACGGGCTGAACTATGCCCAGATTGCCCAGTGCCTGGGCGTGTCGCTCAGTTCCGTGCAGCAGTACATGGTGCGGGCGCTGTCCGCCTGCTATTGCGCGCTCGATGGCTGAGAGGCTGGACGCCACGGCCCGGCAGGCCATCGGCTGGTGGGCGCGGCTGGCCTCGGGCGTGGCCAGTCCGGACGAGCACGCCGCTTGCGCCGCCTGGCTGGCGCAGGATCCGGCGCACCGCGCTGCCTGGGACCGGCTGCAGGCGATCGGACGCGACGCCCGGCGTGTGCCCTCGGAGCTGGCGCATGCGGCGCTGGACGCGCCGGCGTCTCCCGCGCGCCGCGCGGTCCTGCGCAATGCGCTCTGCGTGGCGGGCGTGGGCGTGGCGCTATGGGCCGGCTACCGGCATGCGCCGTGGCAACGGCTGCTGGCTGATCACAGCACGGGCCTGGGAGAGCGCCGGACGCTGGCGGCGGCGCCGGGCTTGAGCCTGACGCTCAATGGCGACAGCGCGCTGAGGCTGGACGTGCAAGCACGCAGCGTCGAACTGCTGCGCGGCGAACTGCTGGTGCGCTTGGCGCCGCAAGATGGCGCGCCGCCGCTGCGCGTGGACACGGGCCACGGCGTCCTGTCGGCCACGCGCGCCGTGTTCGACCTGCGTCGCGGCGAGCGCGATGCGCGCGTCGGCGTCTACGAAGGCAGCGTGCAGGTCGCGCGCGAAGGCGGTGCGATCCATATCTCCGCCGGCGAACGGGCCGCCTTCGCCGAGCGCGGGCAGGTGCGCCGCCGCGCATCGGATCCGGACCGGCTGGCCTGGGCGGACGGCCTGGTCGTGGCCAAGGATTGGCGCCTGGACGAGTTCGCGGCTTATCTGGCCGCGCAGCGCGTCGGCGTGATCCGCGTGGCGCCGGAAGTGGCGGACTTGCGCCTGTCGGGCGTATTTCCCCTGGACGACGCCGAACGCGCGCTCAGGACGCTGGAAGACACCTTGCCGATCATCGTGATCCGGCGCACCGCGTATTGGCTGCAGGTGGCGCCGCGCGAGACCTGACGGCACGCCTGTCCATTCAGCCGTTACAACTTTTCCTGGCCGCGCATTGCAGGTTTCTCGCGCCCATCCGGAATAGACGGATCAAGACCGACAAACGAAGGGAGGGATCCGTGTCCGTTTCGATTTCCGCGCGCCCGCGCGTTTCACTCAGCGCCGGCCGGCTGGCCGTGCTGCTCGCCTGCGCCGGCGCATTCCAGAGCGTCGCGCCCATCGCCTGGGCGCAGCCGGCCGAGCAGGCGCAGGCCGCGCGGGGCTATCGGGTCGCCGCCGGCCCGCTGGCCGATGCGCTGACGCAGTTTGCGCGCAGCGCGGGCGTGCTGTTGTCCTTCGATCCTGCGGTGGCCAGCGGTCGCCGTTCGGAAGGGCTGGACGGCGCCTATACCGTGGCCGAGGGCTTTGCCCGCCTCCTTGCCGGCAGCGGCCTGCAGGCGCGCGCCCGTTCGGGCAACGCCTGGACCGTGGAGCCGGCGCCGGCGGGCGGCACGCAGACGCTCGCGCCGGTCACGGTGACCGGCATGTCCGACAGCGCGTTGGCGCCCACCCTGGGGTATGTTGCCCGGGCCAGCGTCAGCGCCACCAAGACCGATACGCCGCTGATCGAAACGCCGCAGTCCGTGTCGGTCATCACGCGCGAGCAGATCGCCGACCAGGGCGCGCAGACGCTGAACCAGGTGCTGCGCTACACCGCCGGCGTGGCCACCGAATCGCGCGGCGCCACCGCCACGCGGCTGGATCAGTTCAACGTGCGCGGCTTTTCCGCGTCCACCTACCTGGACGGCCTGCGGGTGTTCGGCGGCCGCGACGCGTTGCCCCAGGTCGACGCCTACCGCCTTGAACGCGTCGACGTGCTCAAGGGCCCCGCATCCGTGATGTACGGGCAGGGCGGTCCCGGCGGCGTGGTCAACCAGGTCAGCAAGCGGCCGCTGGACGAACCGATGCGCGAAGTCGAGCTGCAGGCCGGCAACTTCGATTTCCGCCGCGCCAACGTCGACTTCAGCGGCCCGGTCGACGAGGAGGGCAAGTTCCTCTATCGCCTGACCGGTTCCGGCTACCTGTCCGATGGCCAGGTCAAGGACACCAAGGAGCGGCGCTATTTCGTATCGCCGGCCTTCACCTGGAAGCCCAACGCGGATACCTCGCTGACCGTGCTGACGAACTTCCAGCGCGATCCGGACATGGGCTCCTATGGCTCGGTATCGGCCATGCGCACGGTGCTGTCCGCGCCTGACGGCAGGAAACTGCACGCGAGCCACTACGATGGCGACGCCAATTTCGAGAAGAGCGACCGCAAGAGCTACTCGCTGGGCTATGTGCTGGACCATCGCTTCAACGATACGTTCAAGGCCACGCAAAGCGTGCGCTGGACGCATTCCGAGGCGGTCTACCGAAGCGTCTACGGCGCGTCCAACGGTAATTTCGGTTATCTGGACAAGGCCTACACGCGCCAGCAGCGCGCATCCATCGCCACCGATGCGGACGTGGACGCCTTCACCATCGACAACAATGTGCAGGCCCGTTTCGACACCGGCCGGATCGGGCATTCGGTGTTGCTGGGCTTCGACTACCAGCACGTCAAGACCGATACGCTGGAAGGATTCGGCTCGGCGCCGGCGCTGAACGTGCTGGACCCCGACAACCGCCAGCGCATTCCGGTGCCGCCGTTCTCGACCGACCGCAGCACCAAGCAGTACCAGAGCGGCCTGTACTTCCAGGACCAGCTCAAGCTCGGCCAGCTGTCGGTGCTGCTGGGCGGACGATACGACTGGTCACGCAATGTGGGCCAGGCGCGCGATATCGCCAAGGGCACCGTCACGCCGTCCTCGCTGAGGGCGGAGGCGTTCACCGGGCGCATGGGCGTGATCTACAACTTCGACAACGGCGTGGCGCCGTACTTCAGCTACTCGGAGTCGTTCGAGCCGCTGTCCGGCACGGGTTGGAACAACGTGCCGTTCAAGCCCATCGAGGGCAAGCAGTACGAAGCGGGCATCAAGTATCAGCCGCCGGGCAGCGCGACCATGCTGTCGGTCGCGGCCTTCGATATCCGGCGCGAGAACATGACGACCACCGATCCGGATCCGACGCATGTGTGCGGCGGCTCGGGCGGCCGTTGCCAGGTGCAGGCGGGAGAACTGCGCACGCAGGGGATCGAGCTGGAAGCCAAGACCGAGCCGCTGCGCGGCCTGAGCCTGCTGGCGTCCTATTCGCTGATGAAGAATGAGTACTCCAAGGCCTATCCCAATGCCGCGGGCTTCGATCTGAAGGGCAGGGCGCCGGCCGGCGTGCCGTCACAACAGGCTTCGGCCTGGGCGCGCTACCAGCTGCAGGAAGGCCCGCTGGCCGGGCTGGGCGTGGGCGCCGGGGTGCGCTACATCGGCTCGTCCTATGTCAACGAGGCCAATGCCTACAAGGTGCCCTCGGTGACGCTGTTCGACCTGATGCTGGACTACGACCTGGGCCGCGCCTCGCCCTCGCTCAAGGGCATGCAGGTGGCGCTGAACGTGTCCAACCTGTTCGACAAGGAATACGTCGCGTCTTGCCTGAACGAATCCTGGTGCTGGTTCGGCTATCAGCGCTCGGTCAAGGCCAGCTTGCGTTATCGCTGGTAGGACAGGCGTTCGGCGGCGCTCCGGAGACGGGGACGCCGCAGGGGCGGGGGGCGGCGGCCGGGCTGCCGCCTTCTCGCGCTCATTTCGTAGTGAGAATGGTTATAATTTATAACTTCGATTCGTCCGAGCGACGGATATCGAAGCAATGCCGAGAGCACAAACAGGGCCTGCGCCGCGCGGGGCGGCGCAGGCCCGATACGCAGACTGAAGGAATGGCAATGATGAAATTCGCAAGAACCCTGGCCGCCCTGGCCCTGCTGGGCAGCGCGGGCGCCGCCCAGGCCCACTTCGTCTGGCTGGAGCGCGGCGCCGACGGCCCCGCCAAGGCCTATTTTGGCGAATGGGCCGACGACCTGCGCGAACAGCGCGAGGGCCTGCTGGGCAAGGTGCTGGCCAGTCCCGAAGTGACCGGCGCGGACGGCAAGGCATTGCCGCAGGCCGGGCAGGGCGCGGACTTCATTGCCTTCGCGGCGGCCGGCAAGGGCGACGTGCGCCTGCGCCAGCCGTACCTCTACAAGGACACGCTGGTCCATTTCGGCGCCAAGGCCGGACGCAACGATACCCAGGCCGGGCTCGATCTGGAGCTGGTGCCCGTCGCCGCCGGCGGCAATGCCTTCGTGCTGCAGTTCCGGGGCAAGCCCCTGGCCAAGACCGAAGTCACCGTGTTCGGCCCGCCCAAGTGGGAAAAGCGTTTCCACAGCGATGAGCAGGGCCGCATCGAGATCAGCACGCCCTGGCCCGGCCAGTACGTGATCGAAGTCGCGCATGTCGAAGACAAGTCCGGCGAGACCAACGGCAAATCCTATGCCAAGGTCCGCTACGTTTCCACCCTGACGTTCCTCGTGTCCAAGTGAAAGCTCCCGCCGCCGGCGCAGCCATGCTGCCCTATCAACTGGCCGTGGCCTCGCGCGCCATCGCCGCCATCCTGGGCTGCTACGGCCTGGCTTCCGCCGCCGCCGCCTGCCTGGCCGTCTGGCTGCCGCTGGCGCGGGCGGATGCCGTGGTGACGGCGCAGATGCTGTCCTTCGTGTTCTACGCCTGCGGCGTGATCTGGGTCTTCGCGACCCGCAACGCCTGGCGCGCCTGGGCCGGCATCCTGATTCCCACGGTCGTGCTGGGCCTGCTGTACCTGGCGGGCCGCGGCGCGGTGGCGGCATGAAGCCGGCGGACGCCAAGCAACAGGGCCAGGAGGGCTTGCGCCAGGCCATGTCCTGGCTGCACACCTGGTCGGGGCTGATCTTCGGCTGGGCGCTGTTCGCGATGTTCCTGACCGGCACGCTGGCATTCTTCCGGCCGGAGATCACGCGCTGGATGCAGCCCGAGATCCAGGTCCAGTCCGCGCCCGCGCAGCAGGCCGTGGCCACGGCCCAGCGCTATCTCAGCGAGCACGCGGTCGACGCCAAGCGCTGGTTCATCACGCCGCCGACGGACCGCGAGCCGCTGATCCTGCTGCTGTACCAGGTGCCCAAGCCCAAGCCGGGCGAGCGCGGCTTCGTGCGGGTCAAGCTCGATCCGCAGACCGGCCAGGCCGTGACGGCGCGCGAGACGCGCGGCGGCGACTTCTTCTACCGCTTCCATTTCGAGCTGGAGATCGGCTTTCCCTGGGGACGCTGGCTGGCCAGCATCGCGGGCATGTTCATGCTGGTGGCCATCATCAGCGGCATCATCACGCACAAGAAGATCTTCACCGACTTTTTCACCTTCCGTCCGAAGAAGGGCGGACAGCGCGCCTGGATGGACGGGCACAACGCGCTGTCCGTGCTGGGCCTGCCGTTCCACCTGATGATCACGTTCAGCGGGCTGGTCCTGTTCATGGGCATGCTGATGCCGGCGGGCATCCTGGCCGTCTATGACGATGCGCGCCAGTTCAGCGACGAGGTCTTCGCCTCGTTCAAGGTCACGCCGCCGCGCGGCTCGCCCGCGCCCCTGACCGAACTCGCGCCCTTGGTGGCGCAGGCCGAAAGCCACTGGCAGGGCAGCGTGGGCCGCATCACCGTCAACAACCCCGGCGATGCCGGCGCCACGGTGACGCTGACGCGCAACGCGGCCGACGGCGTGTCCTATGGCCGCCTGTCACCCTACATGCGCTTTGATGGCGTGACCGGCCAGATGCAGGAAAGCCTGGACGAGCTCAGCCCCACCGTGCGCACGGCCGGCGTGATCACCGGCCTGCACCTGGGATTGTTCGCCGCGCCGGTGCTGCGTTGGTTCTATTTCCTGGTGAGCCTGGCTGGCACCGGCATGGTCGGCACCGGTCTGGTGCTGTGGATCGCCAAGCGCCGCCAGAAGGCCCGGCCGGGCGCGCGCGAAGCCTTCTCGCTGCGCCTGGTTGATGGCTTGAACGCCGGCACGGTGGCGGGCCTGTTCATCGCCGTCGCCGCCTTCTTCTGGGCCAACCGCCTGCTGCCGGCCGACCTGCCGGGACGGCAGCTCTGGGAAGTGCGCGCCTTCTTCTCGGCCTGGGGCTTGTCGCTGGTCTACGCCTTCCTGTTCCAGCGCCGCAAATGGCTGGACCTGCTGGCCGCCGCCGCCGCGTCGCTGGCGCTGGT
Source organism: Achromobacter sp. 1011811831 (assembly GCF_059760905.1). Classification (NCBI taxonomy): domain Bacteria; kingdom Pseudomonadati; phylum Pseudomonadota; class Betaproteobacteria; order Burkholderiales; family Alcaligenaceae; genus Achromobacter; species Achromobacter sp. 1011811831. Next base: position 4,999 of record NZ_JCBANG010000118.1, on the reverse strand, counting down.
GCCGGTGATCAACGCGCTGACCACCCAGCGCCATCTGGCGGCCTCGCTGCCCGCCGGCGACTGGGTGATGGCCGGGTTCGACCTGACCTGCCTGGCCGGCGCGCTGCTGTTGGCCTGGATGGCCCGCAAGGCGGCCCGCGCCCGCAAGGCGCCGGCCGGCCGTCCGTCGGCCCGGCCCGCGCCGACGGCCCAATCTTCCCAAGCCGCTTGAAACCAAGGAGCAACCATGACGCTTGCCGCCTTCTGCCTGGCCTACGCGGGTTTCTCTGCCCTGTGCCTGGGCATGGACCGTCATTACGAAGACGTGTTCGACCGTGAACTGCCGCGACGCCATCGCCTGCCGCTGCGGCTGTTCGGCTGGATCGCGCTGGCGCTGTCCTTGTGGGCCTCGGCGGCGGTCTGGGGCTGGAGCTACGGCACGGTTGAATGGATCGGCATCCTCAGCATCGCCGGCCTGCTGCTGATCTGGTTCCTGACCTTCCGTCCGCGCGCCGCCCTGACCGCCGGCGGCCTGTGCGCGCTGGCCGCGCCCGTGCTCGCCGTGGTCTGAGGAGCCGCCAGCCAGCTCAGGCTGGGGCGGCCTGTCTCGTCTGCCGTTGATAGCGCAGCAGGTCGAGCTCCGGGGCCTGCCCGGAAACGCGCGTGAGCATGGCGTGCGCCTGCCCGCGGTGGTGTGCCTGGTGATTGAACCAATGCGCGAGCGCGGATCCGATGTGCTGCTGCAGCTGCTCCAGCGTCGAGGTCCGTCGGTATGAAATGACGGTATCCATGGCGCACTCGGGCAAGGCCAGGACAAAGCGGGCGATCTCGTCGTCCTCCTGTTCTCGCGCCGCTTTCAATGCCGGGAAGTCCTCAAGAAGGATCTGATCCAGGCGATAGCCCGGATCCGGCAGGCCACAGAGGCGATGCCGCCAGATCCGGTCGGTCACGAGCAGATGGTTGAGCGTGCCTTCGATGGACTTGAAGAAGGCGCCGCAATCCTGGCGGTATTGTTGCGCTTCGAGCCCGCCGACCGCGTGGTACAGGATTCCGTTCGCCCATGCGTTGTACCGCGCCAGGACGTCGAAATGCGCCTTGAGTGTCGTCATGTTCATCTCTCCGTCACAGGCTGGCAGGTTCAGTGGCCGGCGGCGAGCGCCTCTTCCGGCAGCGCCTCGGGCAATGGCCCGGTATAGCGAGACTGCGGCCGGATCAATCTTCCTGTCAATGCCTGTTCCCGCGCATGGGCGATCCATCCCGAGACGCGTCCCATGGCAAAGATGCAGGTGAAGACCTCGCGATCGAAACCCAGGGCGTCCAGCAGCAGGGCCGTGTAGAACTCGACATTCGTCTCCAGCGCGCGATCAGGCTTGTGGCGGCGCAGCGTGTCCAGCGCGATCTGTTCGATCGTCTGCGCCAGCTCGGCGCGCTGTCCGGGCACATGCTGGCCCTGCAGCAGCGGCTTCAACGCGGCCTTCAGCGCATCGGCGCGCGGGTCTCGGACCCGGTAGATGCGATGGCCGAATCCCATCAGCCTGTCGCCGCGCTCCAGCGCCGCGTCCAGCCACGTCGCCGCCTTGTCCGCCGTGCCGATGGCATCCAGCATGTCCAGCACCGGACCCGGCGCGCCGCCGTGCAGCGGGCCCTTCAATGCGCTGATCGCGGCCAGGACCGAGGATGTCAGTCCGGCCCGGGTCGACGCCACGACCCGGCTCGCGAACGTGGAGGCATTCAGGCCATGATCGGCCACGGTCACCAGGTACGCGTCCAGCGCATGCGTGTGGGCGGCCTCGGCGGGCAATCCCGACATGCGCAGGATGTCGGCGGCATGTCCCAGGGTCGCGTCCGGCGGGATCGGGGCCTGGCCCTGCCGCAGCCGGATCAGGCCGGCGGTGAAGACGGCCGGCGCGGCCACCAGATGCAGCGCCGTGATCGGGTCATTGCCGTCCTTGATCCTGGCGACCAGCGCGCGCATCGCGTCGATGGGTTCCAGCGCGAGCAATGCCGCATCAGAGGAACCCAGATGCTGGAACACCGCGACCCGGGCGGCGCCCAGCGCCGACTGCCAGGTCTGAGGGGGCGCGGGTTCATCCAGGAACTGCGCGAACAGCATCGCCATCACGCCCTCATAGGTCTCGCGCGCTGCCAGATCATCGAGCGAGCGCCCGCGGATGATCAGTTTTCCACGATTGCCATCCACCTCGGACAAGACGGTTTCCGCCGCGATCACTTCGTCCAAACCTATTGCCATCACATGCTCCTTGTTGATGGGATCATGTTCATCTGCAATAGTATTGACGTCAATCTTGATTAATTTAATCAATATAAATGCCATGACCTGGATTACCGCCCATGAAGCCGTCGAGCTGACGGGCGTGCGCATGCAGACCCTGTATGCCTACGTCAGCCGAGGCAAGATCCGCAGCAGGCAGGACGGCGGCGATTCCCGCCGCAGCCTGTATCACCGCGACGACGTGGCCCGCATGGCGGGACGCCAGCGCGGGCAACGCAATGCCGCCACGGTGGCCAGCGGCGCCATGGAGTGGGGCGATCCGGTCATGCCCTCCGCCATCTCGACGGTGCGGGATGGCCGCCTGTGGTACCGGGGCGCCGATGCGGTCGAACTGGCCCGCGCCAGCCAGCTGGAAGACATCGCGGCCGTCCTGTGGGAGAGCGGCGACGGCAAGGTGGATCTCTCTGACGCGCCGGCCGGCGCGGCGCCGTCTGCTGGCGAGGCCGGGGCCATACAGCCGGGCATCGCGGCCATGGCGGGGCGCTGCGTCGCCGACCTGCCCACGCAGGGCCGATCCCTGGGCGCGCTCAGGGCGGAAGCCCGCGGCGTCCTGGCAACGCTCGTCGTCTCGATGTTCGGATCCCAGGCGCTGCAGGCGGGCGGCAGCATCAGCCAGCAGCTGGCGGCCGCCTGGAAGCGGCCGCGCGCGGAGCCCGTCATACGACAGGCGCTTTGTCTGCTGGCGGACCACGAGCTCAATGCCTCGACCTTCGCCACGCGCGTGACGATCTCGACGGGCGCCAGCCTGGCCGCCGGCATCCTGTCGGGCCTGGCGACCTTGACGGGGCCGCTCCATGGCCGGGCGGCGATGAGCTTGAAACCGCTGATCGATGCGATGGCGCACACCGATGCCGAGTCCCTGGTGCGGGAGCGCCTGCACATGGGCTTGGGCTTTCCCGCATTCGGGCACCCCTTGTATCCCGCGGGAGATCCGCGCGCGGCGGCGCTGCTGGACAGCCTGGCCTTGCCTGCTTCCTATGCCAGCCTGGCCCGGCAGGTCGAGCGCCTGGCGGGCGAGCGGCCGAACATCGATTTTGGACTGGCGGCGCTGAGCGCGGTGCACCGTCTGCCCTCGCATGCGCCGCTGGCGCTCTTCGCCATCGGACGTTGCGTGGGCTGGCTCGCCCATGCGCTGGAGCAGGCTGGGTCGGGGCAGATGATCCGGCCTCGCGCGCGCTACGTCGGCGTTTCCCCGCCTGTCGAGCCGACCGTGGCTTCGGCGACCCGGAACATCGCCAGGCGGCACCGGAAAGGTGGGGCATGACCGCGCCCGCGGGACCGGCAATCCAGGGACGCAACGCCGACACGTTACACTTGAACCCTCATCCAGCAACCGCAGCCTCATTTCATGAACACCCGCGTCCTTACCGGCATCACCACTTCCGGCACTCCCCATCTCGGCAACTACGCCGGCGCGATCCGCCCGGCCGTCGTCACCAGCACACAGCCCGGCGTGGACGCGTTCTTCTTCATGGCCGACTATCACGCGCTGATCAAGTGCGACGATCCGGCGCGGGTGGCGCGATCGCGGCTGGAAATCGCCGCCACCTGGCTGGCGGTGGGTCTGGACCCTGAGCGCGTCACGTTCTATCGCCAGTCCGATATCCCCGAAATCCCCGAGCTGTGCTGGGTACTGAACTGCGTCACGGCCAAGGGCCTGATGAACCGCGCCCACGCCTACAAGGCCTCGGTGGACCAGAACGAGGCCAAGGGCGTGGAGCCGGACGACGGCGTGACCATGGGCCTGTTCTCCTATCCGGTGCTGATGGCCGCCGACATCCTTATGTTCAACGCGCACAAGGTACCGGTGGGCCGCGACCAGATCCAGCATCTGGAAATGGCGCGCGACATCGCGCAGCGCTTCAACCATCAGTACGGCCGCGACTATTTCACGCTGCCCGAGGTGACGATCGAGGAAGAGGTCGCCACGCTGCCGGGGCTGGACGGCCGCAAGATGTCCAAGAGCTACAACAACACCATCCCGCTGTTCGAGGGCGGCGCGCAGGCGCTGCGCGCTTCGGTGATGCGCATCGTGACCGATTCGCGCGCGCCGGGCGAACCCAAGGACGCCGAGAATTCGCATCTGTTCACGATCTATCGCGCTTTCGCGACGCCGGTTCAGTCCGCCGCGTTCCGCAAGCAGCTGGAAGAGGGCATGGGCTGGGGCGATGCCAAGCAGTTCCTGCTCGATCATCTGGAACAGCTGCTGGCGCCGATGCGCGAAAAGTACTTCGACCTGATGGCCAACCCCGGCCGCATCGAAGAGGTGCTGCAGGCCGGCGCGGCCAAGGCGCGCAAGCTGGCCACGCCGTTCATGGCCGAACTGCGCGAGGCCGTTGGCCTGCGCAACCTGAGCGTCGCCGTGTCGCAGGACAAGGCGGCCGGCAAGAAGGCCAAGGGCAAGGGCGCCCGCTTCGTCAGCTTCCGCGACGAGGGCGGTTTCCGCTTCCGCCTGCTGGCGGCCGATGGCGCCGAGGTGCTGCTGTCGCGGCCTTTCGCCGATCCCAAGGAAGCCGGTCAGTGCATGCGTCGGCTGCAGGAAGCCTCGCCGGATGAGTTGCTGCAAGTCGGGCGGGTGACGGTGGATGGAAGCGAGATTGCGGTTGCGCCCGCTGATCAGGAAGCGTCCGCCTGGACGGCGCGGCTGCGCGAAGCCCTATTGTCCCTGCCGCGGGATTGAGCGCGGCGGTTCAGAAAAAAGGCCGGTACGCATTGGGCGTACCGGCC
>NZ_JCBANG010000117.1:0-15665 GCF_059760905.1 Achromobacter sp. 1011811831 | reverse complement strand
GCGCCGATGCCACCGCGCCGGCGGCCCGCCCGCGCGCGGCGGCCGACGAGCCCGCCGCCCAGCTGCGCCGCCGCGTCGCCGAGCGCGAGGACGCCGCTCGCCAGGAGACCGCCGCCGTGCTGGCCGACATCGCCCGCCGCTACCAGGCCGCCGGCCCCGGCCAGGCGCAGGAGGCGCTGCGCGCGGTGATCGAGGAACTGTCGCCGGATGACGCGCGCGCCGTGCACCGCGCCTTGCTGGAAGTGAACGTGCAGGGGCCCGTCGGCCGCCGCAATCCGGACGACGAGCTGGCCGTGGACTGGCGCGAGGGCATCTATCCCTACCGCCACCGCATGCTGCGGCGCAATTACGAAAAGCAGAAGTACGCGCTGCAAGTCGAGCTGCTGAAGCTGCAGGCCTGGGTCAAGGCCACAGGCCAGCGCGTGGTGATCCTGTTCGAGGGGCGCGACGCGGCCGGCAAGGGCGGCACCATCAAGCGCATGATGGAACACCTGAACCCGCGCGGGGCGCGCGTGGTCGCGCTGGAGAAGCCGTCCGACACCGAACGCGGCCAGTGGTACTTCCAGCGCTACGTGCAGCACCTGCCCACGGCGGGCGAGATCGTCATGTTCGACCGCTCCTGGTACAACCGCGCCGGCGTCGAGCGCGTGATGGGCTTCTGCGACCAGACCGAGTACCTGGAGTTCCTGCGCCAGGTGCCGGACTTCGAGCGACACCTGGTGTCCAGCGGCATCCACCTGGTCAAGTTCTGGTTCTCGGTGAGCCAGGAAGAGCAGCGCCGCCGCTTCCAGCAGCGCAAGGTGCATCCGCTCAAGCAGTGGAAGCTCAGCCCGGTCGACCTGGCCTCGCTGGACAAGTGGGACGACTACACGCGCGCCAAGGAGGCCATGTTCGCGCACACCGACACGGCCGACGCGCCGTGGATCGTGGTCAAGTCCGACTGCAAGAAGCGCGCGCGCCTGAACGCCATGCGCTACGTGCTCAACCGCCTGCCGTACGACGGCAAGAGCGGTGATCCGGACATGGCGCTGGATCCGCTGATCGTGGGCCGCGCGCTCTGATCGCGCCGGCGGCCTACTTGCCGCGCATGCGGTCGATCAGGCGCCGGTCGCGCTTGGTCGGCCGGCCGTCGGCCAGGTCCAGCGCCGGCTCGGGCGCCAGCCGCCGCTGCTCGGCGGCGCGTTCGCGCGCCTGAGCGCTTTCCGGCGTTTCCTCATAGAGCTGCCGCGCCACCGGCGCGGGGCCGCGCGCGCCGCTCACCGCGCGTACCAGCACCTCGATGGCGGGGTCTTCCTTGCGCACCTGGATGCGGTCGCCAGCCGCGACTTCGCGCGCCGGCTTGGCCGGCTGGCCGTTGACCAGGATGCGGCCCTTGCCGATTTCCTGTGACGCCAGGCTGCGCGTCTTGTAGAAGCGGGCCGCCCACAGCCATTTGTCGAGCCGGATCTTTTCCATGTGAATTCGGGGTGCAGCGGAACAAGGAAAAGAATGATAACCGCGCCGCGCTTGGCGTTTCGCGCCGCCGCCATTACGCTGCCCTCAGGCCGGGAGGGGCCGGGCGGCGTGGGCCGCCGGCGCGATGGCCGCAGGGGGAGAGCGACATGGCGAAATTGCTGCTGGGACCGGTGCTGTCGTTTCGCGGCGCGGGCGCGGACGGAACGTGGAAGGTATCGGCGCTGATCGGCGTGGATGAGGGCGCCGGCGCGCCCGCGCTGTCGCTGGAGGGCAAGCGGGCGGCCGCGCCGGTGACGCTGTTGCGTCATCAGGGGCGCGTCTACCTGCGCTACGACCTGTCGTGCAAGGCGCGCAAGGATGAACGGCGGGTGTCCTACGCCATCGACGGCGTGGACGAGACCTGGCAGTTCACCGTGCCGGCCAAGGGCGCGGCGCCGCGCATGGCCTACGTGTCCTGTAACGGGTTTTCCGATCCGGGTGGCATGCGCAAGCTCATCAAGGCCGAGAACGCCGTGTGGGCCGACCTGCTGTGCAACCACGACAGGCAGCTGCGGCCGGCCGATTATGCGCTCGATCGCGAGCAGCTGTGGCACGAGGCGCAGATCCACGACCAGGGCGGCCAGCGCTTTCACTTGATGCTGATGGGCGGCGACCAGATCTACTTCGATTCGATCTGGGAAGACATCAAGCCGCTCAAGCGCTGGATCGGGCTGACGCGTGACGAACAGCTGCGCTATCCGGTGGACGCCGCGCTGGAGCGCGAGATCGAGGACTACTACCTGCGCCTGTACGCCGACCGCTGGCTGCGCAAGGACCGCGCGCCCTGGGGTGGCGGGGCGACGCCGCTGGACGCCGCCCAGGCCATGGCGCGCATGCCCACGGTGATGATGTGGGACGACCACGATATCTTCGACGGCTGGGGCTCCTACAGTCCGGAGATGCAGCGCAGCCCCTTGTTCCAGCGCCTGTTCCACCATGCCCGCCGCGCGTTCTGGGTGTTCCAGATGCAGCACGCCATCGAGCTGCTGCCGCCGTTGACGCCGCGCGCCGACGTGCGGGTGCGGGACGACGATCCGCTGTACGCGCCCATCGCCTGGCCGCGCGTCCTGGCGGGCGACAAGCTGGCCCTGCCGCTGCTGGACGGGCAGCCGGGCTTCTCCTTCGCGCACCAGGCGGGACCGGTCAGCCTGATGGTCGCCGACCTGCGCAGCGAGCGTTCCCAGGAGCAGGTGATGGGTCCCGCGTCCTGGGACGCGATGCAGCGCTGGCTGGCGGCCTTGCCCGCCGGCGCCGCGCGCGCGCCGCGCCACCTGCTGTTCATGTCCTCGGTGCCCGTGGTGCATCCCAAGCTCTCGCTGGCCGAGGCCTTCATGGGCAGTTTTGGCCAGGACCACGTGCTGGACAGCAGCGCCGACGATCTCAAGGATCACTGGACCAATGACGATCATGAAGGCGAGCGCCGGCGCCTGGTCGAGACCCTGCTGCGCACCGCCAGGGACAAGCGCCTGCGCGCGACCATCGTGTCGGGCGACGTGCACGTGGCGGCCTGGGGCGTGGTCTATCGCAAGGACGTGGAGCCGGCCGACAACTGGGCGCAGATCCAGCAGCTGACCTCGACCGCGGTGGTGCATCCCTCGCTGGTGTCCGTCATGGAGCGGCTGTTCTTCCACGTGCTCAACAGCGTGGCCGGTTCCGCGCAGACGCTGGACGTCAACCTGAGCGCCGAGATGATGCTGTTCCCGGGCTCGAACCGCTACGTGATGGCGGCCCGCAACTGGCTGGCGCTGGAACTGGACGAAGGCGCGGGCAAGCTGTGGGCGAGCTGGCGCTGCGAGACCAAGGAATCCTTCACCAACCATCTGCTGGCGACCGATCCGGTCAGGGTCCAGGGCTAGGGCAACGCGGAGGGCCGGTGGCATCGCGCGACTTCCGCCGCCGGTTGTCAGGGCGGCGAGAAGTCCCCGCCGTCGCGCTCGTCGCCCTCGGGAATGTCGCCGGCGGTCGCTGCGGCGATCATCGCGGCGAAGGCGGCCGGAGGAAGGGGGCGGCTGAACAGATAGCCCTGCATCGCGTCGCAGCCCTCGTCCTGCAGCAACTGGCGCTGCGCCTCGGTCTCCACGCCTTCGGCCAGCGTGCGCATGCCCAGCGAATGGGCCAGCCAGACGATGCCGCGAATCACGGCGGTGGCGGTGGACACCGCGCCCAGCGCCCAGACGAAGGACTTGTCGATCTTGAGCGTGCTGATCGGCACCTGCATCAGGTAGGCCATGCTGGCCTGGCCCGAGCCGAAGTCGTCCAGCGACGCGCTGATGCCGGCCTGGCGCAGCTCGCGCAGCGCGGCCGTGGCCTGGTCCACGTTGCTCATCAGCGTGTTCTCGGTGATCTCGACTTCGAGCAGCGCGGGCGGCACGCCGTGCGATTGGCACAGGCGCACCAGGGTGGCGGCCAGGTTCGGCGCCAGCAGTTGCCGGGCCGACAGGTTGAAGCAGACCTTGGGGATGGGCAGCCCGACGGTCAGCCATTCGCTCAGGTGCCAGCAGGCAGTGTCGACCACCCACTCGGTCAGCGCCAGTTCCTGCGGCGAGTCCAGCAGCACGTCCAGGAACGAGGCCGGTCCGAGCAGGCCGCGCGACGGATGGCGCCAGCGCAGCAGCGCCTCGGCGCCGCAGATGGAGCCGTTGCGCATGTCGACCTGGGGCTGGAAATGCAGCTCGAACTGGTTGTCGTCCAGCGCGGCCTGGATGTCGCCGCGCAGCGCGTTGCGCTCCTGCAAGCCGGGACTCAGCTCGTGGCGGTAGACGCGCACCTGCGAGCGGCCTGCGGCCTTGGCCGCGTACATGGCCGCGTCGGCGTAGTCCAGCAGCACGTCGGCGGAATCGGCCGGCGAATTCATGGTGGCGATGCCGATGCTCGCGCCCAGCGATACCGAGCGGCCGTGAATCTGGTGCGGCATGGACAGCAGGTTCAGCAAGGAGTTGGCCAGCGCCTCGGCGGCGCGTTCGCTGGTGTCGCGCAACACCAGCGCGAACTCGTCGCCGCCGGCGCGCGCGCAGAAGATGGACGGGGTCTGGAAGCGGCGCAGGCGCTCGGCCACGTCGCGCAGCAGCGCGTCGCCCTCGGCATGGCCGAAGGTGTCGTTGACTTCCTTGAAGCGGTCCAGGTCCAGGAACAGCACGGCCAGCAGCGTGCGCTGGCGGCCCAGGCCGGCGGCGGCCTCGGCGATGGCGCCGGACAGCGTGTCCATGAACTGGCGCCGGTTGGGCAGGCCGGTCAGGAAATCGTGCGTCGCCTGGTAGCGCAGCTGCGAGATCTTGGCGTGCACGTGGGACACATCGCGCAGCACCAGGACGATGCCGTCGCGCGCCGGAAAGGCGCGGGCCTCGAACCAGGACGCCAGCGGCGCGTAGTAGCCGGTATGGGCCGCCGGCTGGCCGGTGGCGGCGACGGCGCGGCAGGCGTCGTGGTAGCCCGAGCCGGCCAGGTCGGGATAGCTGTCCCAGACGTTGTGGCCGGCCAGCTCGCCCAGGCTGCGCCGCAGCAGGCGCGCCGCGGCCGGGTTCAGATAGCGCACGCGCCATTCCGGATCCAGCCAGATGAAGGGATCGCTCAGGCTGTCGAGCATGGCTTGGGACGCGGCCGGGTCGGTCGCGGGCAGGCCGGCCTCGGGCCGGAAGGGGACGGGCGCATTGCTCTCTGGTTTCATCTTTTTATGCCGGTTTGGTGCAGCGGTGTAGGAATGAAGATGCTCAGGCATGGCGTCGCGTCCCGGGCCGCGCTGGCCGGAACTGGATGCGCGGTATGCAATATTTTGCAAGGTTTCTGATGTTTTATCTCATCCAGGCAAACCCGGAGTAGAAACCTGCCGGTGCGCGCCGGATGGGGGGCTGGCGCCGACTTTCGCGCCTTCGGGCGATGGCGCGAAGGCGAGTTGCCGCCTGATTGCCCGCGCGTTGTGCTAAAAGCTCGTCGCCGGGCATGGGCCGGGCTGGCGTCCTGTCGGGCGTGCGGACAATGAGGGCGTGCGGCACCGGAAGATGCTGCCGCGCAACACAAGGAAAGGACCTGATGCGATTCCTGAATTCCATGCCGGCACGGATCCGCGCGGTCGTTGCTTTGGTCGTCGTGCTGGCGGGCGTCTCGCTGGTTGCGCGATTCGACGACGGCCAGGAGCGGCGCTTCGAATCCTATGATGCGATGCGGGCCGAAGGGCAGGGCAGCTACACCTGGTTTCCCGTGTTCCTGCCCGCGTCGGCGCGACAGATTGTCTTGTATACGCGGGTCGACACGAACTATTTCCATGCCGGGTTTTCATTGGATGCCAAGGCCATGGCGGATTTCGACGTCCAACTGAAAACCGGCGCCTCCGCCGACGGCCTGCGTCTGTTGCGCGAGCAGCAGCGCGGCATCGGCCGGGCCTGGTGCGCGCGGGCACAGTCCCAGGGCGGTGGGTCAGATACGCTCTACCTGATCGGCAAGGACGCTGCCGTCGACGGTCGGTATTTCATGGTTGGTCTGGCGAGCGCCCCGGCCGGCGCGGACGCCCGTGCGATGAAGCAGGCGGCGGGCCGGTACTGCGAATCCGAACCGGGCGCATAGGGATCCGGTCGCGACGGCGCAAAAAAAAACGGCGCTCCGAAGAGCGCCGCAAACCGGCAAACCGGGAGCCGGGCCTGTCTCGGCCCGGCCGTATTCAATGCGGACTTCAGTCCAGCTTCAGATTGGCTTCCTTGACCACGCGCTGCCATTTCTCGATCTCGGCGCGGCGGAAGGTGTCCAGTTCGGCGGGCGTGGAGCCGATGGGCTCGGCGCCGATGCCGGCCAGCTGTTCGGCGATCGCCGGGTCCTTCAGCACCTTGGCCAGCGCCTGCGACAGCTGCGTGACGACCTCGGGCGGCGTGCCGGCCGGCGCGAACACGGCGTTCCATTCATAGGTCTCGTAGCCGGGCACGCCGGATTCGGCGATGGTGGGCAGGTCCGGGGCGGCCGGCGAGCGGGTCGAGCCGCCCAGCGCGACGGCGCGCAGCTTGCCGTTCTTCACGTGCTGCCAGGCCGAGCCCATGCTGGCGAACATGACCGGCACCTGGCCGGACATGACGTCGATCATGGCCGGGCCGCCGCCCTTGTAGGCCACGTGCTGCAGCTGGGTCTTGGCCAGCAGGTTGAACAGCTCGCCGGCCAGGTGCTGGGCCGAGCCGGGACCGGCCGAGGCGAAGTAGACATGGCTCTTTTGATCCGGCTGGCCGAGCTTGATCAGGTCGGCCACGGTCTTGACTTCATACGAGGGCGTCACGACCAGCACGTTGGGCACGCGCAGCAGCAGCGACACCGGCGCGAAGGCGGTCAGCGTGTCGAACTGCATGCGCGAGTGCAGCGCGGGGTTTTGCGCGTGGTTCGAGGCGTCCAGCATCAGCGTGTAGCCGTCGGGCTGGGCCTTGGCGACGACCGCGCCGCCGATCATGCCGCCCGCGCCGCCACGGTTCTCGATCACCACGGGCTGGCCCAGCTCGGCGGCCAGCTTGGGGCCGATCAGGCGGGCGACGACGTCGACCGTGCCGCCGGGCGGGTAGGTGACCACCAGCGTGATCGCGCGCTCGGGGTAGGCGGCCGAGGCCGCGCCGGCGCCGCCGGCCAGCAATCCGGCGGCCAGCAGCAGGGCGCCGCGGCGGGCAACGCGTTTGAACAGAGGGGTCATCGTGCTTCTCCAGTGAATTGAAACAACCGCAGCGGGGTATCGGCAAGCACTGCTTGCCGCGCCGCGGCATCGTCGATCCAGGCGTCCAGCCACTGCGTCGCCGCGGTGTAGGACGCCAGGTGGCGATGCTCGGTATGGGGCCAGTCGCTGCCCCACATGAGCCGGTCGGGCGTGTAGGCGTCCAGCAGCAGCCGGGCGGCTTCACGGCCGGCCCGCGCATAGTCCGGCGCCGGCCAGTTGCGATAGGGCGCCGCCAGCTTGACCCAGACCTGGCCGCTGTTGGCCTGGCGCAGCAGGTAGGCGAAGCCGGGGTCGGCGATGCCCAGGGCCGGGTCCGGACGACCGAAGTGGTCAATGACCACGCGGCAGCCGGCGGCCAGCAGGGCCGGCATGATAGCGGGCAGGCGGCTCGCCTGCAGATGCACTTCCACATGCCAGCCCAGCGTGTTGACGTGCGCCAGCAATTCCTGCCAGGCGGGCTGGTCCAGCGCGGGCAGGGGCAGGCCGATCAGGTTGAGCCGGATGCCGGCCACGCCGGCCTCGGCCAGCGCCAGCAGATCCTCGGTCGCGATGCCGGGCGACACCACGGCGACCCCGCGCAGCCGGCCGCCGGCGGCGCGCAGCGCCGCGACCAGATGGCTGTTGTCGGTGCCCAGGAAGCTGGGCTGCACCAGCACGCCGCGCGCCACGCCGTGCGCGTCCAGCAAGGCCAGGTATTGCGTCAGCGTCGCGTCGTAGTCCGGCGTGTGCCGGCGCGCGTCGGCCAGCGCCAATCCCTGGCGAAAGACATGCGCATGAGTGTCGATGGCGGGGCCTTGCAAGCGGGTCTCCTGCGGGGCGGCGCCGGCCTGGAGCGGACGCCTGTTTTCCGTATGGCGGAATTCTAGAAAGGCAAGGTATAGTTTTCTATTGTTAGAAAATGTTTTATTCATACCGGATTGATATGGAAACCCGGCATCTGCGTTATTTCCTGGCGGTGATGGACCATGGCAGCGTCAGCCGCGCCGCTGAATGGCTGGGCATCGCGCAGCCCGCGCTGAGCCAGGCGCTGGGCCGCATGGAGAAGGACCTGGGCGTGCGCCTGTTCGAGCGCTCCCGCCTGGGCGCCGCGCCCACGTCGGCGGCGCTGGCCATCGTCGAGGACGCGCGCGTCAGCGTGGCCCGCATCGACGCCGCCGAGCAACGCGCCCGCGAGATCGCGCGCGGCAGCGCCGGCCAGCTGACCGTGGGGCTGGTGACCTCGGCGCTGTTCGACACGCTGCCGCGCGCGCTGCGCGAACTGCGGCGGCAGGCGCCGGGCGTGAAGGTGGTGCTGCGCGAGATGAGCAATGCCGAGCAGGCCCAGGCCCTGCAGGACGGCGGCATCGACATCGGCCTGATGCACACGCCGGTGGCCGTGGGCGGACGCATGCGCGAACGCCAGCTGCTGCGCGAGCGGCTGGTGGCCGCGGTGCCCGACGAGTTCGAGCTGGACCCGGACGGGCAGACCTCGCTGGCGCGCATCGCGCAGGCCGGGCTGGTGATGTACCCGCAGGCGCAGCTGCCTTCGTTCTATGCGGATATCCTCGACGCCCTGCGCAAGGCGGGCCACGACGCCCACGTGGCGCAGGAGGCCAACCGCACGCTGACCGTGCTGTCCTGCGTGGCCGGCGGCTGCGGCGTGGCGCTGCTGCCCAGCTGGATCCGGTCGATGGATTTCAGCGGCGTGCGCTTTTGCGAAGTGCGCGACGGACAGTCGCTGCCCAGCTTCGACCTGAGCGCGATCTGGCCCGCGCGCTCGGTGCCGACGCTGGCCGATCTGTTCGCCAACCTGGACTTGCGGCCCGCCGGCGCGTCGCAGACTTAAGCCGGGCTTAAGGCGGCGCGGCGCATCGGAACTCGGCTCGCGCGCCCCGTCTAACTTGGAAATCCCGCACAAGGTTTCCAAGCGATGGACCTGAACTGGAACGACCAGCTCGCGCAAAGCGCATGGTGGCTGTTGCGCGCCTTCTGTATCACGGCCGTGGCGCTGGCCGTGTCCGCCGCCTTGCTGGCCCGCTTCACCGGCTGGGGCCGCAAGTTCTGGCGGCTGGCCTGGCCCTACCTGACGCCGCGGCGCAGCTGGCGGCCGCTGCTGACCGTCGCGCTGCTGCTGTTCCTGGCCATGTTCGCCGTGCGCATGACGGTGCTGTTTTCCTATTGGTACAACGGCTTCTACAGTGCGCTGCAGGCGCTGGATCAAAAGGCGTTCTGGCATTTCCTCGCCATCTTCGGCGTGCTGGCCAGCGTGCACGTGCTGCGCACGCTGGCCGACAGCTATGCCGGCCAGGCTTTCGACATCCATTGGCGCGTGTGGCTCAACGAGCGCCTGACGCATGACTGGCTGGACGGCCGCGCCTACTATCGCGGCCATTTCCTGGACCAGCCCGTCGACAACCCCGACCAGCGCATCGAGCAGGACGTCGGGCTATTTGTCGCCGGCACGCGCACGCTGGCCATCGGCGCCCTGAGCGCGGTGGTGTCGCTGGTGGAGTTCACCGCCATCCTGTGGGGCTTGTCGGGGGCGCTGGCGGTGGCGGGCGTGGAAATCCCGCGCGCCATGGTGTTCATGGTCTATGTGTACGTCGTCATCGCCACCGTGTTCGCGTTCCGCATAGGCCGTCCGCTGATCCGGCTGAGCTTCCTGTCCGAGCGCCTGACCGCCAACTTCCGCTATGCGTTGGTGCGGCTGCGCGAGAACGCCGAGAACGTGGCGTTCTACCAGGGCGAGGGCGTGGAGCGCGCCACGCTGCGCGAGCGCTTCCTGGCCTACGTGGCCAATCTGTGGGCGCGCGTCTACCGGGGCCTGAAGTTCGACGGCTTCAACCTGGCCGTGAGCCAGGTGGCGGTGGTGTTTCCCTTCCTGCTGCAGGCGCCGCGCTTCTTTTCCGGCGCGATCAAGCTGGGCGACATGATGCAGACCTCGCAGGCCTTCGGGCAGGTGCAGGACGCGCTGTCCTTCTTCCGCACCTCATACGACACCTTCGCCCAGTACCGCGCCACGCTGGACCGCTTGAGCGGCTTCCTGGATGCCAACGAGGCCGCGCGCGCCTTGCCGGCCGTGACTGCCGAGGACCATGGCGAGCTGGCGCTGGATGGGCTGAGCGTGCAGCGGCCCGATGGCAGGCCCATGGTTAGCGGCCTGGACCTGCGTCTACTGCCGGGGCAGGCGCTGCTGATCAAGGGGCCGTCGGGCAGCGGCAAGACCACGCTGCTGCGCGCGCTGGCCGGCTTGTGGCCCTGTGCGCAGGGCCGGCTGCGGCGGCCGCTGGGCGCGCGGGCGCTGTTCCTGTCGCAGCGGCCCTACCTGCCGCTGGGCGAGCTGCGCGGGGCGGTGGCGTATCCGGGCCTGGCCGGCCCGCGGGATGATGCGCGCCTGGCCGACGCGCTGGAGCGCGTGAACCTGGGCCATCTGGCGCCGCGCCTGGGCGAAGCCGCCGACTGGTCGCGCGTCTTGTCCATCGGCGAGCAGCAGCGCCTGGCGTTCGCGCGGGTGTTGTACAACCGGCCCGCGATCGTGTTCCTGGACGAGGCCACCTCGGCGACCGACGAGGGACTGGAGCATGCGCTGTACCGCCGGCTGCGCGCGGACCTGCCCGAGGCGATGCTGGTCAGCGTGGGGCATCGAGGGACGCTGGATGCGTTCCATAGCCACCGGCTGGAGCTGGATGGGACGGGCAGGTGGTCGATGGGGCCGATGGAGAAAACGCCGCGGCGGGAAGCGGCCTAGCATGCCGTCCGGCGGATACGCCAGCGGCTGCGGCCGTCAACGTTGCCGGCTCGATGGTGAATCGGGGATGTATCGGAACACCAGTACGGCTTGGCTGAACGATGGCTTGCCGTCGCGTTCGACGGGCTGCATGCGGAGCTGGTCCGCGGCCGCGAGCGCGGCGATGTTCAGCGCGCGGTTGGGATCGGGCGACAGGATGACCGCATGCCGCACCACGCCTTTTTCGTCCAGCAGCACGCGCATGTAGACAACGCCGCCGATGCCGTTGCGCCATTCCCCCGTGGGATAAATCGGATCGGGATATTTCGCGAAGACCAGCGCGTCTGGCAGATCGTCGGGCCACCGGCCAGGGGGTACGCCGAGCACGGTGCACCAGCCCAGGTCGGCGAGCGGACCGCTGACGCAATGCTCGGCATAGGACTTCATTGTCAGGGACTTGACGGTGACGTGCCCGTCCATCTTCACGGAACGCAATGGCGCGACCTGCGGATAGGTCAATGGACGATGCGCGTCGTGATACATGTAGATCAGCGCGAGCACGCAGACGATGGTGATCCAGACCTTGATCCGATGCATCGACATCCAGGCGAGCAGCCACCGCCCTCGGAGCCAGCGCGCCGCCGCGCCGCGCCAAGCCGTCGCGGCCTCGGCGCCGATGTCGAGCGCGGCGAGGTCCGGGGCTTCACGGCACAACGTCTCCAGGCTGTCGCCGTGCTTGATGGCTTGCCAGAACATGGGCTTGCGCCACCGCCGCGCCGCGCGCAGCGCGGCTTGCATGGCGGGATGCTGTTCCGGCGGCAGGCGGGCCAGGAATTCCATCTGATCCTGAATGCGCTGGAACCAGAGAGACAGGTTCCAGTCGTCGGGAAACGGCTGACCTACCTGGTTCCAGCCGAAGTGGCGGGTCGCCGCCTCGAACAGCGCCAGTTGCCGATCCGGCTGGTCCCGGATGGACTGCGCCAGGCTGGCGGACAGTTGCTCGACGGCATCCAGGCGCGACAGGCGCTCGTCCAGCATCGCCTTTCCCAACAGTGTCCTGTGTTGGTCGGCGGCCGCCTGCATCAGCGTGCGCGTCCAGTGGATCACGCCTTCGGCCTGTTGTTCGGGTGTGGGGCCAGGCGCGGGTGCGGGCGCTGTCCAGGCGGGAGCGGCCTTGCCAGCGCGAGGTGTGTCGATGGGGCGTGATTCGTCCTGGGCCGACGCGGGATCCAGGCTGGGGGTTGCCGCGGCTGTTTCCATCGGCGCGGGGCCGGGTTCCGGCTCTTCGTCGTCTTGCTCGCGCTGCCATTCGGCCCAGGCGCGTGCGCGCTCGTAGGCTTCGCGCAGTGCGGCGAAACCTTCCGGGTCGCCGGCCTGGTCCGTGCGCTTGAGCAGCGCGGCATACGCGCGGCGGATGGCTTTCTGGTCGGTGGTGGGCGAGATGCCGAGCGTCGAGAACAGTGCGTCAGGCATGCGGCTATTCGCTGTAGCCGGGATCGTAGGCACGATCGAATACGCTGTACCGTTCCAGCGCGTCGACCTCTTGCGTCAGCCGGGCTCGCGCGGGCGGAATGAGGCGTGCGTCCTGCTGCTCAAGCACTTGCTCGAACAGCAGGATTTCATTGGCCAGATGTTGCCGCTCGTCGCCCCGCAATACCTGATAGACCCGCTCGGCGCGCGCCAGCAGCGTGCGGTTCGCGGTCTGCTCGCGCGGATGGATCTTGAGCGAGGCCAGTTCTTGCAGCCGGCGTTGGACTTCGGCGTCGCTCATATGCTTGTCGGCGCTCTGGATCACGATGCGCTGGCGCTGGCTTGATCCGGGCATGCCGGCCTCGACTTCCAGCAGGCCGTTGACGTCGTAGGTGAAGCGGACCTGGAACGACGACTCGGCGCGCGGTCGGCGCGATAGCGGCATCTTCAGCGTGCCCAGCAGGATGTTGTCGCGCACCAGCCGGGATTCACCCTGGTAGATGTTCAGCTCCACTTCGAGCTGGTTGTCGTCCACGGGTGAGTAGGTTTCCTCGCGGCTGATCGGCACGACGCTGTTGCGTTCGATGATCGGAGAGAAGTGTCCGTCGACGCGCTGGCCCGACGGCAGGGTGCGCGTGACTTCGACACCCAGAGTGTAGGGGCACACGTCCGTCATGACCACTTCGTCCAGCGCCTGGTCCTTCATCTTCAGCCCCGCCATGACGGCAGCGCCCGCCGCCACCACTTCATCGGGGTTCATCTCGATGTTGGGAAAGCGGCCGAACATGCGGGTCACGAGCTGGCGCACCAGCGGCATGCGCGTGGCGCCGCCGGCCAGGACCACGGTGGCGATGTCGGCGCTGCGGATGCGCGCGTCGCGCAAGGCGCGTTCGACGGGCGCGCGCAGACGGGCCAGCAGCGGCTCGCTCCAGTCGGCCAGCCGGTCCTGGGTCAGGTCGAGCGCGTACTCCGTGTCCCGCCACGCGACGCGCAGGCGCGATTCGGCCTGCTGCGACAGCTTGATCTTGGCGATTTCCGCCTGCGCCAGCAGTTGCTGCATGAAGCGAGGATCGTCGCGGGCCTGGGCCGGCACCTCGGCGCGTTGCAGGAACTGCTTGACGATCTCGGCGACGAAGTCCTCGCCGCCCAGGAAGTTGTCGCCGGCCGTGGCGCGGACTTCCATCACGCCCTCGAACAGCTCCAGCACCGACACGTCGAAGGTGCCGCCGCCCAGATCGAATACCAGGAATTGGGTTTCCTCCTGCTGCTGGTGCAGGCCGTAGGCCAGCGCGGCGGCGGTGGGTTCGTTGATCAGGCGCTCGACTTTCAGGCCGGCCAGTTCGCCCGCGATGCGCGTGGCCTGGCGCTGGGAGTCGGAGAAATACGCGGGCACGCTGATGACGGCTTCGAGCACCGGCGCGCCCAGCAGCGCTTCGGCGTCGGCCTTCAGCGCGCGCAGCACCAGCGAGGACAGCTCCTCGGCCCGGAAGTCGCGGTCGCCAAGCCGGAACGGCTTGTCGCTGCCCATATGGCGCTTGAACAGCGCGGCGGAGCGGTCCGGATGGGTTTGCAGGCGTTCGCGCGCGGCCTGGCCCACGAGCAGCGAGCCGTCTTGGTCCAGGCTGACGCAAGAGGGCGTGAGACATGTTCCCAGCGCATTGGGCACCAGGCGCGAGGCGCCGTCCTGCCAGATGGCCGCGAGGCTGTTGGTCGTGCCCAGGTCTATGCCGATGATCATTTTCTTCTCTGGTGCAAACAAGCGGGGCGCGAGCGCGGCTGGCGCGCCGGCGTCCGGTCGGTGTTGCGTGCCGCGGCGGCGCGTGCCGGGCGCCGCCCGGATTCAGGTGCCCACGCGCAGCGGCCCGGTCAGCTTGCGCAGCGCGGCGATGACGCTTTGCGCGGTGATGCGGCCGGTCTTGGGATTGGCCGAGGGGATGTTCTGGATTTCCATCGAGAACGAGGCCGAGTCCGAGTCCACCTCGACGCGGTGGATATTGCGTTCCAGCGCCGGGTCGGCCCAGATTTCCAGCGTGGTCCGGTCCGGGCCGATGCCGGCCAGCGACACGCTGACCGCCACGTTCAGGTTGGCCGGGAAACCGACGGCGGCCTCTCGCGGCGAGCCGCGGAACACCAGGCGCGGCTCGGTGATGCCGGTCAGGTCGATGTTGTTGTCCGCCAGATAGGGGGCGCCCAGCAGGCCGCGCACGGGCTTGCGCGTGATCATCGTGACCGAATGGATTTCGCCTTCGGCGGCGGCGGTGATCGCGTCCAGGCCCAGGATGGCGCCGGACGGCACGATGATCTGGGCGCCGTGCTGGCGCGCCAGCTCGATCAGGTCGGCGTGGCGCAGCAGCGCGCCCGAGCTCAGCACCACCAGCTTCTTGCCGGCCCGCAGCACGGGCTCGGCCAGCTCGCGGAACACGGTGGCCGGCGCGCACTCCACCACCACGTCGCAATGCGCGTGCAGGTCGGCCAGCGTGCTGAAACGCGGCGGCTCGCGCCAGTCGAAGGCGGGCGGGGCCTTGGGGTCGCGCACGGCCACGGCCGCCAGGCTCAGGCCGGGCAGGCCGGCGTTCAGGGATTGCGCCACGGACTGGCCGATGGCGCCGAAGCCGGCGATGCCGACGCGGTAGCTGTTCATGAGGATCCTGCGGACGTTCTGTGTGGGTGGGGCGCGGACGCAGTCGCGGCCGGTCTCAAAATGTAGCGAGCGCGCTGGCGAGGGTCAAGGCGGATCGCCGCGTAAACTCGCTTTTCGCTTTACAGGAGTCCTACATGCGCATTCTTCCCGAAACCCCCGCCGACATCGACGCGATCTTCGCGCTGACGCAAGCCGCTTTCGCGGACCACCCGCACAGCGAGCAGACCGAGGGCTACATCAATAACGCGCTGCGCCGCGCGGGCGCGTTGACCCTGTCGCTGGTGGCGCATGAGGACGGCCGCCAGGTGGGGCACGCGGCGTTCTCGCCGGTGACGATCGGCGATGGTTCGGCGGACTGGTATGGGCTGGGCCCGGTGGCCGTGCTGCCCGACATGCAGGGCAGGGGCGTGGGCGCGGCGCTGATCCGCGAGGGCCTGGCGCGGCTGCGGGCGCTGGGGGCGGCGGGCTGCGTGGTGATGGGCGATCCGGCGTACTACCGCCGCTTCGGCTTCGAGACGCGGCCGGACCTGCGCTACCCGGGCGTGCCGCCGGAGTACTTCATGGCCCTGGTCTACACGCTATCGGCCAGCGGCGACGTGGCTTACCACGAGGCCTTCGCGGCGCGCGCGCCGCAACAGGGCGGCGCGGCGTGAGGGGAGGCGTCCGGGGCGGCCTGGGCC
>NZ_JCBANG010000116.1:0-16046 GCF_059760905.1 Achromobacter sp. 1011811831 | reverse complement strand
CCTCGTGATATCGGATGCTTTCCTTGCGGCGGCTCAGGCCTGCCGTGCAGGCTCGGAGGTCCGCGCGCGCCGCAGGCGCGGCTTCCATTCGCTGACGATCACGCCCAGCACCACCAGCGCGCCGCCGACCAGCGCCAGCGGCGCCAGCCGCTCGCCGGCGATGCGGCCAAAGATGCCGGCCCATACCGGCTCGCCGGCATAGATCAGCGTGGCGCGCGCGGGATCGACCGTGCGCTGCGCCCAGTTCATGGTCAGCTGGATCAGCGCGCTGGCGCAGCCCAGCGCCACGGCCAGGCCAGTGAGCGTCCAGGAGAACGGCGGAATCTCGGTCTCGCCGGCCAGCGGCATCAGCGCGAAGGCCGCGATCGACGCGGCCGCCAGTTGCAGCACGGTGACGCGGCGCAGGTCCACGCTGCGCGCGTAATGGCTGATGAGCAGGATCTCGGCGGCGATGGCCACCGCGCCGGCGATGGTGATGAGCTGGCCGTAGCTGAACGAGATCGAGGCGGGGTTGTTGCCGGTCAGCAGCATCAGGCCCGTGCAGGCCAGCGCCACGCCCACCCAGGTCATGGCGCGCGGCGCGCGCCGCAGCACCAGCCATTGCAGCAGCGGCACCGCCGGCACGTACAGGGCGGTGAGGAAGGCCGATTCGCTGCTGGTGATGTGCTGCAGGCCGATGGTCTGGCCGCCGTAGCCGGCCACGATGGCCAGGCCGACGGCGCCGCCGGCCCGGACTTCGCGCCAGGTGATGCCGCGCAGCGAACGCAGCGACACCAGTCCCACGGCCAGGGCCGCGGCGGCGAAGCGGCAGCCGACGAAGAACATGGGCGTGCCCGCCGTGAGCGCGTGCTGCACGGCCAGGAAGGTGCCGCCCCAGACCACGGTGATCAGGAGCAGCGCGGCTTCGGGCGCTCTGCGCGCCAGCAGGGAGGGAGACGGGGGCGTGGGGGTGTTGTGCATGATATTGCACAATATCGGATGTGGTATTTTTGCGCAATATATTGCTCATGCGTTTGCGCAAGGAGAATCGCCATGCCGTCGAACCAGGTGCTCGAACACGTGGCCGCCAATCTCAGGCGTCTGCGCGATGGGCAAGGCCTGAGCCAGCAGGCGCTGGCCGATGCGGCGGGCGTGAGCCGCCGCACCATCGCCGGCCTGGAGGCCGGCGATGCCAACATCAGCCTGGCCAAGCTCAGCCTCATCGCCACGGCGCTGGGCGCCAACTTCACCGCCTTGGTCAGCCCGGCCGGCCGCGCGCCGGACCAGGCGCCCGATGTGCTGACCTGGCGCGGCCAGCTTGCCGGCAGCCAGGCGGTGCTGCACTGCTCGGCGGCTGCTTCCCGCCAGGTGGAACTCTGGTCCTGGACCCTGGCGCCTGGCGAGCGCTACCAGGCCGAGGCGGACCCGGAAGGCTGCGTCGAGATGCTCTACGTGATCGAGGGCGCGCTGACGCTGGAGCTGGCCGGACAGGAGCGGGTCATACCGGCGGGGTCGACCACGTCCTTCGCCAGCTCGGTGTCCTACGCCTACGCCAACCGGCAGGCAGGCGTGCTGCGCTTCATCCGCAACCTGGTGATATAGGAGGGGGGACGCCATCCGGGCGACTGGCGCTCGCGGGAGCGTTCACCGGGCGGTCCGCCGTTCAATGGCCGGCGCTCCGAGGGCAGTCGATCCCGTGGGCGGTGATACCGCCGCCGTCCGACAGCCCCGCCCGACGTTTCAGTCCGCGCCGGCGGCGAAGCCCGTCAGCGCCTCGCCGTGCATGCGGTAGCGCACCCACTCGGCCTGCGGCCGCGCGCCGATCGACTGGTAGAAGTCGATGGCCGGCTGGTTCCAGTCCAGCACGCTCCATTCGAAGCGGCCGCAGCCTTCCTCGACCGCGACCCGCGCCAGATGGCGCAGCAGGCGCTTGCCGGCGCCGATGCCGCGGCTGGCGGGCGAGACGTACAGGTCTTCCAGGTACAGCCCTTTCCTGGCCTGCCAGGTCGAGTAGTTGAAGAAATAGATGGCATAGCCCACCGGCTGCCCGTCCGCTTCGCAGATCAGCGCGCGCGCGGGCGTGCCGGGGCCGAACAGGCTGCTGGCCAGGGTCTCGACGGTGGCTTCGACCTGGTCGGCGGCCTTTTCATAGACGGCCAGCTCGGTGATGAATCGCAGGATCAGCGCGCAGTCCTGTTCGGTGGCGGGGCGGATGGAAATCGTCATGGGGAGAGCTACGGAGAAAATCGCAAGGGCGGCGCATGGCCGCGCGGGATGGGAAACCGAAGATGATAGGGATGCCGGAATCAATGCATCAAGTGCATTGTTTTCATTGGATAATGCACAGTATGCACTCTGATCTGAGACGCCTGGACCTGAACCTGCTGGTGGCGCTGGACGCCCTGCTGCGCCGTCGTTCGGTGATCGCCGCGGCCGACGAGCTGGCCATGAGCCCGTCCGCGCTGAGCCACGCGCTGGCGCGCCTGCGTGCCGCACTGGACGACGAGCTGTTCGTGCGCATTGGCAACGCCATGCAGCCCACCGCTCATGCCGAGCGGCTGGCCGGGCCGGTCAGCGCCGCGCTGGCGCTGCTGTCCAACGGACTGGCGCAGGCGGGCCGCTTCGACCCGGCCACCAGCGATCGCTGCTTCACCCTCGCGGCCACCGACTACACCACCTTCGCCATGCTGCCGGCCCTGGTCGCGCAGGTGCAGGACCTGGCGCCGCGCCTGCGCTTCCAGATCGTCCATGCGCAAAACCAGGACTACGCCGAGGACCTGGCCTCGGGCCGGCTGGATTTCGCGCTGGGCTATGTGGAAGACATGGCCGAGCCGGCGCCCGGCATCGAGAGCTTCGACTGGCTGACCGATCACTACGTGGTGATCGCCAGCCGCGAGCATCCCCGCATCCGGTCCGCGCCCAGCCTGGACGCGTACATGGCCGAGCGCCACGTGGCGGTGCGTCCCTGGGGCGAGGCCGGCGGCCATATCGACAAGCTGCTGGAGCGCCGCGGACTGCGCCGCGACGTGGCGGTGCAGCTGCCCTCGGTGCTGGCCGCGCCCTTCATCGTGGCCGGCTCGGCGCTGATCATGACGGTGCCGCGCCAGGCGGCGCGCACGCTGGGCGCGGTGGCCGCGATCGTGGAATATCCGTCGCCCTTCGAGATCCCGCCCTTCACGCTGAAGGCCTACAGCCACGTGCGCCAGCGCAGCGCGGCGCATGCCTGGCTGCGCGAACAGCTGCTGCGCGCGATTCCGGCCTGAGAGCCGGCGCCGCGCGCGGCGGAGCGTCGCTGGCTCAGTTCAACGCCAACATGGCCCCCGGCGCCATCTGTGGCGCGCCGCGAGTCACTGCGTGGCTGGCGACGTCATGGCTGTCGAGCTTGAAGCCGCCCACCAGCTGCGCCAGGTGCGCGGCTTGTTCCTGCAGCGTCTGCGCGGCGGCGGCGGCCTGTTCCACCAGCGCGGCGTTCTGCTGCGTGGCGTTGTCCATCAGGCCGATGGCGTTGCCGATTTCCGAGATGCCGGTGCGCTGTTCCTGGCTGGCCAGGTCGATCTCGCCGACGATGCTGGTCACGCGCTCGACGCTGCCGACCACCTGGTCCATGGTGCCGCCGGCCTGGCGCACCAGCGAGTTGCCGGTGCGGATCTGGTCGACCGAGGATTCGATCAGGGTCTTGATCTCGCGCGCGGCGGTGGCGCTGCGCTGGGCCAGCGTGCGCACTTCGCCGGCCACCACGGCGAAGCCGCGGCCCTGCTCGCCGGCGCGCGCGGCTTCCACCGCCGCGTTCAGCGCCAGGATGTTGGTCTGGAAGGCGATGCCGTCGATCACGCCGATGATGTCGACGATCTTGCGCGCCGAGGCGTCGATGCCGTCCATGGTGTGCACCACCTGCTGCATCACCGCGCCGCCCTGGCCGGCCACGCGCGAGGCGTCGCTGGCCAGGTTGGCCGCCTGGCTGGCGTTGTCGGCGTTGTGCTGCACGGTCGAGGTGATCTCTTCCATGGCCGCGGCGGTCTGCTCCAGCGAACTGGCCTGCTGCGAGGTGCGGTCGGACAGGTCGTGGTTGCCGCTGGCGATCTCCAGGCTGGCGGTGCGCACGGAGTCGGCCGCCACGCGGATCTCGCGCAGGATCGTGGCGATCTTGTCGGCGAATTGATTGAACGCGGCGCCGATCCGGGCCAGCTCGTCGCCGCCCTCGGCCGGCAGCCGGCGCGTCAGGTCGCCATCGCCGCTGGCGATGTCCTGCAGTGCGTCTTGCACCTGGGGCAGGCCGCGCAACTGGCGCTTGACCGCCATCGTCACGAAGGCCACGGCCAGCAACAGCGCCAGCGCGGTGATGGACGCGGCCAGCTTCACCATCATGGTGACCGGCTCGTTGGCCTGGGCCCGGTCGATGGCGATCACCAGCGTCCAGGGCGTGCCTTCCACAGTGCTGGCGTACAGCAGCTGGCTGACGCCGCCGATATCCTGCGTCAGCGAGCTGCCGCTGTTCCTGGCCAGCTGCTGCAGCTGGCTCAGGTCCAGGCCGGGATCGATGGCGGTGACCGGCTTGAGCGCCAGCTTGACGTCCGGGTGGGCCAGGATCTGGCCCTGCCCGTCCAGCAGGAAGGCGAAGCTCTTGGGCGTGGCCTGGATGGCCGCGACCATCTTGGCCATGCTGTCGAGCAGCATGTCGGAGCCCACGGCCGCCACCACGCGGCCGTCCTTGCGCACCGCCTCGACGAAGCTCATGCACAGCTTGCCCGACGCGGCGTCCACATAGATCGGCGTGATGGCCGGCCCGTTGGTCTGGGCGGCCTGCTGGTACCAGGCGCGCGCCGGACCGTCGAAGCCGTCCGGCATGGCGTGGTTGAAGATGTAGCGCTTGTCGGCGTAGACGATGTAGGCGTCGTCGAAGCCGCCGGCCTGCTGAGCGGTCGCGGCCATGGTGTGCGCGATGGCTTCGGGCTGGTCGACGGCGTTCTTCAGCGAGCTGGTCACGCGCTGCTTGTCGCGCACCCAGGCGGACAGTTCATTGGCGTGATTGCGCGTGATCTGGCCGATGTTGTGGTCGACCTGGTCGAAGGTATTGTCGCGGGCCACGAGTACCGTGGCCAGGGACAGGGACAGCATGGAAAGAATGGTGATCGCCACGCAGAGGGCGATGAGGCGGTTGCGTATGGACTTGAACATGGTGCGGCCCCGATGGCTGTCGAAATCGCGGCGGCACGGAAAGCCGCCGCGCATGAGCCGCAGCGTAGTGTCGACAAGGTGCAATCAAGCTCGGGATCAAGGGCGCGCCTGCCGCCCAGTTCGTCATTTTGGCGAAACCCTGCCGGGGCTACTGTAACAGGGACGTATTGCCGCCTGATGGCGTGCCGCGCGCGTCTGCGGGTTGTCCCGTATGCGCGCTGTCACACAGGCGTTTGCGGCGGATTACGTCGACGTCGGCGGCGCGGTGCCGGGCTCGTGCGACACCGGGCGTCCCAGCAGGTAGCCCTGGAAGTGGGTGCAGCCTTCCTCTGTCAGCCGGCGCAGCTGGGCCGGGGTTTCCACGCCCTCGGCGGTGGTGGGGATGTCCAGGCTGCGGCCGATGCCGTTGATGGCGCGGATGATGGCCAGCGCCTCGCGGCTGGATTCCACGTCCTGGGTGAAGGACTTGTCGATCTTGATCTTGTCGAACTCGAAGCTGCGCAGGTAGCTCAGCGAGGAATAGCCGGTGCCGAAATCGTCCAGCGCCACCTTCACGCCCATGTCCTTGAGCCGGGTCAGCGTGGACAGGTTGGCCGCCGAATTGGCCAGCAGCACCGATTCGGTGATCTCCAGCTCCAGACGGTCGGCCGGCAGTCCGGACGTGGCCAGCGCCGATTCCACCAGCGACACCAGCGCGCTGTTGGCGAACTGGCTGGCCGACAGGTTGACGGCCACGGTCTCATGCGGTTCCCAGCGCATGGCCTCGCGGCAGGCCTCGTGCAGCGTGAAGGCGCTGAGTTCGTGGATCAGCCCGGTTTCCTCGGCCACGGGAATGAAGTCGTTGGGCATGATCAGGCCCTTGGCCGGATGCTGCCAGCGCATCAGCGCTTCGCGGCCCACGGTGCGCACGTGGCTGGCGTCCTTGATGGGCTGGTAGTGCAGCCGCAGCTGCTGCGAGATGATGGCCTGGCGCAGGTCCATTTCCATCTCGTGGCGCTTGAGCGCGGTGGTCTCCATTTCGGGCTTGAAGAAGGCCATGCCATTGCGGCCGTTGCGCTTGGCCTCGTACAGCGCCATGTCGGCATAGCGCAGGAGGTGGTCGGCGGTGCATTCCGGCGTGTCGGCCACGGCGATGCCGACGCTGACCGTCACCGGCACGGTGTGGCCGTCGATCTCGAACGGCGCGCGCACGGCGTCCACCAGGCGCTGCGCCATGCGGCGC
The DNA here is from genome assembly GCF_059760905.1 of Achromobacter sp. 1011811831. Lineage (NCBI taxonomy): Bacteria > Pseudomonadati > Pseudomonadota > Betaproteobacteria > Burkholderiales > Alcaligenaceae > Achromobacter > Achromobacter sp. 1011811831. Next base: position 9,670 of record NZ_JCBANG010000116.1, on the reverse strand, counting down.
ACGTCCTCGGTCTGTTCGATATTGGGCAGCACCACGGCGAACTCGTCGCCGCCCAGTCGCGCCAGCGTGTCCTGTTCGCGCAAGACCTTGGGCAGGCGCTTGGCCAGGAGGCGCAGCAGCTCGTCGCCGAACTGATGGCCCAGCGTGTCGTTGACGCTCTTGAAGTTGTCCAGGTCCAGGCACAGCACCGCGGTGGCGCGGCCGTCGCTGGCCGCGTTCAGCGCCTTGAGCATCTGTTCGCGGAACAGGCGCCGGTTGGGCATGCCGGTCAGCGTGTCGTGGTGGGCCATGTAGCGCACCTGCGCATGGGCGGCGTTCTCGTCGGTGACGTCGTCGGCGATCAGCAGCACATAGCGCGAGCGCGGATCGCTGTTGTGGAACACCAGCGTCTTGGTGCGCAGCGAGCGCGGGCCCAGCGTGGTGGACAGCTCCTCTTCCTCTTCGCGCATGGCGCCGTCCGAGCGCAGCGCATCATTGCAGAGCCGCTCGAAGAAGGCGCAGGCCTGCTCCGGCAGGCATTCCTGCATGGTCCGGCCGCGCATGTCGGCGCGGTCGACGCCGAACATGGCCTGCACCTGGCGATTGGCCAGCACGATCTGGCGCGACACCGCGTCCATCACCAGCACGCAGGAAGGGATCTGCGAAATCACCGCGTCCAGGAAGCTCGACAGCGAACCCAGCTCGGTGTTGTAGCGCTCGGTCATTTCCTTGGCGCGCAGCAGCTGCTGTTCCTGCATGCGGCGCTCGGTCTCGTCGCGCGTGATCTTGGCGTAGCCGAGCAGTTCACCGCCGTCGCCATGGATCGCGTCGATCACCACGCTGGCCCAGAACAGGGTGCCGTCCTTGCGCACGCGCCAGCCCTCGGCGGCGAACTTGCCCCGGTCGCGGGCCCGCGCCAGGCCGGCCTGCGGCAGGCCCGAGGCCCGGTCTTCCGGGGTATAGAAGCAGGAGAAGTTCTGGCCGACGATTTCGTCGGCCGCATAGCCCTTGGTACGTTGGGCGCCGGCGTTCCAGTTGGCGACGGTGCCGTCGGGGGACAGCATATAGATGGCGTAGTCCTCGACACCCTGCACCAGGTGCCTGTACATGACGTCCGAATTCGCGATGGTCATAGCTTATGGCCGGTCTTCCGGCATGGGCCGCCGCTGCGGCTGGCATGAAAACATGACGGGATATATGGCTTTACGTCTGCCCAGGCCAAATATTTATCCCGCATATGAAAATGCCAAAAGCCTGCGCATTATTGCGAAGGCCGTCCAACTGTTGCGAAAAAGCACGCCGATCCGGCGCGGTGTTCAGCCGCGTCCGAAGCCCACGCGTTGCTTGAGCGCCTGCGCGATCATCGCGGTGTCGATGTCCTTGCCCGGATGGCGCTGGCAGAAGTCGTAGAGCACCGCCACGTAGGCGTTGCCCAGCAGCTTGGTGATGGTGGCGGCGGTGGTGGCGGCGATGGTGCCGCCGGCCGCGCTGCCGGCGCCCGGGATCAGCTTGAGCAGGCTGGACACCACCGAGCGGCCGATCAGCGTGGCGGCCGAGGCGCCCAGCGTGGACGTGACCAGCGTGGTGATGGCCGCGGTGTCCAGTTCCATGCCGAAGGTGATGCCGATCTTGGCGATCATGCCGACCTGGATCGGCACCAGCGCGAAGGCGTCGGAAAACGGAATGGGCGCGGCGGCGGCCGACGCGGCCAGGCCGGCGGCGATGTTCACTTCGATCTCAGCCCGCTTTTTTTTTACTTCCAGCGCCTGCTTGTTGCGGGTGGACAGCGCATTGGCGTAGGCGCGCTGCTGCGCCTCGGGGATGGCCAGGGCGGTGGCGGCGATGAGCTCGTCCAGCCCCATGGGCGGCAGGTCCGCGTCCAGCTCGTCGATGCGCTCGGGCAGCGCGCGCACTGGCACCACCTGCCGGGCGCGCGGCAGCAGCTCGCGCGCGGTGTCGGCGAACGGGCTGTTCTTGCGGGCCTTGGTCAGCACCGTGATGACGGGGATGCCGGCGTCGGCCAGCATGTTGCACAGCGCGATCTCCGCGTCTTCGACGCGGTGGCTGCTGTCCTGGATGCAGAGCCAGGCGATGTGGATGTGGCGTTCCTGTTCGGCGGCGGCTGCGCGCTCGCGGATCAGCGCGTCCAGCTCGCGGCGCGAGGCTTCGTAGTCGGCCACTTCCAGCCCGCGCGTGTCGATGATGGTGAGCGGATGGCCGGGCCGGGTGAATTCCTGGGTCGTCGAGGTCACCGGCTTGCCCGCGCCGGTGCGAGCCAGCTCGCCACGGAACACGGCGTTGATCAGCGTGCTCTTGCCCACGCCGGTCTTGCCGGCCACCAGGATGTTGACGCGGCCGGCCCCGCGCGTCGCGGTGCTGATCGCGTCGGCGATGGCGTCTTGCAGGGGCAGCGGATCGGGCATGGGGGCGGGCATCAGGATTGGATTCGTCTGATTCTAATGGGTTCAATCCGTGGAAGTTCGGACGCTTGCCTCGGATAGCCCGGGATTGGACGCCGGGTTAGGGATTACGTCATGTTGTCCCGAACTTGACTATACAAGTATAGATATCGCCGGGCAGACCAATACTAAAAAAGGGGATATCCATGGATGAGCAGACAGGCTTGCGCCGCGGCCTGAGCGCGCGACACGTGCGCTTCATGGCGCTGGGCTCGGCGATCGGAACCGGCCTGTTCTATGGTTCCGCCGCCGCCATACAGCGCGCGGGGCCGTCGGTGCTGCTGGCCTACCTGATCGGCGGCGCGGCCATCTTCTTCACCATGCGCGCGTTGGGAGAGATGGCGGTGCGCCATCCGGTGCCTGGCTCCTTCGGTCATTACGCGACGCGCTACCTGGGGCCGTACCTGGGTTTCCTGACCGGCTGGAGCTATGCCTTTTCCATGCTGATGGTCTGTCTGGCCGATGTCACCGTGTTCGGCGTGTACATGGGCTTCTGGTATCCGGACACGCCGCGCTGGATCTGGGTGCTGGGCATCGTGCTCTGCATCGGCGGGTTGAACCTGTGCAGCGTGAAGGTGTTCGGCGAGCTGGAGTTCTGGCTGTCCCTGCTCAAGGTCGTGGCGATCCTGGCGCTGATCGCGGGCGGCGCGGCGGTGCTGCTCAGCGGCATGCGCATCGGCGGCGCGGACGCCACGGCGCCGACCCTGGCCAATCTGTGGGAACACGGCGGCTTCTTTCCCAACGGCATCGAGGGCATGATCGCGTCCTTCACGGTGGTGATGTTCGCCTTCGGCGGCGTGGAGGTCATCGGCATGGCGGCCGGCGAGGCCGGCGATCCCCGGCGCGTCATCCCCAAGGCGATCAACTCGGTGCCGCTGCGCATCCTGCTGTTCTACGTGCTGACCCTGCTGGTGCTGATGGCGATCTTCCCGTGGAGCAAGATCGGCACGCAAGGCAGCCCCTTCGTGCAGATATTCAGCAGCCTGGGCATAGACGCGGCCGCGGACGTGCTGAACCTGGTGGTGATCTCGGCCGTGATCTCGGCGGTCAACAGCGATATCTTCAGCACCGGGCGCATGCTCTACGGCATGGCGCTGAACGGCCAGGCGCCGGCCGGCTTCGCGCGGGTGTCGCGCTTCGGCGTGCCCTGGATGACGGTGGCGGTGATGGGCGCGGGACTGTTCGTGGGCGTGGCGCTGAACTACCTGCTGCCCGATGGGCTGTTCATGAAGCTGGCGGCCATCGTGACCTTTGCCGTGGTCTGGGTATGGCTGATGATCCTGCTGTCGCAGCTCGCCATGCGCCGCCGCCTGGGCCCGGCTGCCGCCGAGCTGGCCTTTCCCGTGCCGCTGTGGCCCTGGGGCCAGCGTTGCGCCGTCGTCTTCATGCTGTTCGTGTTCGCGGTGCTGGCCGCGTTCGAGGATACGCGCGGCGCGCTGTATGTGGGCCTGGGCTGGCTCGCGCTGCTGTCGGCGGCCTATCTCTGGCTGTCCATGATGCGTCGGCGCGCGGGCAGCGCACCGCGGCCTGATTATGATGACGACAAGGAGGAGTGACCATGCATCGCCATGAATTCGAACTGCCGGCCGACGACATCGCGGCCTTCCAGCGCGATGGCGCGCTCTGTGTGCGGCAACTGTTCAGCGCGCAGGAAGTCGAGCTGCTGACGCGCGGCATCCAGAAGAACCTGGACGCGCCCAGCCCGCGCGCCAAGGTGGCCAGCCGGCCCGACGATCCCGGCTGGTTCTTCGAGGACTTCTGCAACTGGCAGGACAACGACGAATACCGGCAATTCATCTTCGGCAGCCGCGTGGGCTCGGTGGCGGCGCAGTTGATGGGAGGCGGGCCGGCGCGGCTCTATCACGACCATCTGCTCGTCAAGGAACCCAACACGCGCCAGCGCACGCCCTGGCACCAGGACCAGCCCTACTACAACGTGGAAGGGCGCATGAACTGCAGCATGTGGATGCCGGTGGACCCGGTCGCGCGCGAGGCCACGCTGGAGTTCGTGGCGGGTTCGCACCTGGGGCCGTGGCTGATGCCGCGCACCTTCCTGGACAGCCAGGCCAGGTGGTTTCCGGAAGGCAGCCTGGCGGACTTGCCCGACATCGAGGCCGACCGTTCGCGCTGGCGCATCCTGGGCTGGGAACTGGAGCCGGGCGACGCCGTGTTCTTCCACATGCTGACGCTGCACGCGTCGGGCGGCGTGGGCGGCGACCGCCGCCGCCGCGCGTTCTCGGTGCGCTTCCTGGGCGAGGACATGCGGCATGCGCCGCGCGCCTGGCGGACCTCGCCGGAGTTCCCGGGGCTTGCGCAGGTACTGCCGCCGGGGTCGCCGATGGAGCACGCGCTGTTTCCGGTGCTGTGGCCGCGCGCCTGATGCCGGTGGCGCGCCGGGCCAGTATCGGCGTCAGTCCGGCTCAGGCCTTGGGCGCTTCGTACAGATGCTCGGCGCCCGGGAAGCGCCGGGCCTTCACTTCCTCCGCATAGGTCCGCGCCGCGGCCTGGATGCGTTCGGACAGCGTGTCGTAGCGCTTCACGAAACGGGCGGTGCGCTCGAACATGCCCAGCATGTCGTCCACCACCAGCACCTGTCCGTCGCATGACGCGGACGCGCCGATGCCGATCACGGGGCAGGACAGGCTGGCGGCGATCGATGCCGCCAGCGGTTCCACCACGCCCTCGACCACCACCGCGAAGGCGCCGGCGGCGGCGATGGCTTCGGCGTCGGCCGCGATCTTGGCCTGCTCGGCATGGCCGCGTCCGCGCGCGCCGTAGCCGCCCAGGATGTTCACCGCCTGCGGCGTCAGGCCCACGTGTCCCATGACGGGGATGCCGCGCGCCGACAGGAAGGCGACCGTGGCCGCCATGGCCTCGCCGCCTTCCAGCTTGATGGCGGCCGCGCCGGTTTCCTTCAGCACGCGGGAGGCCGACGCGAAGGCTTGCTCGGGACTGGCTTCGTAGCTGCCGAAGGGCATGTCCACCACCACCAGCGCGCCGCGCGCGCCGCGCACCACGGCCGCGCCGTGCGCGATCATGGTGTCCAGCGTGACGGGGACGGTGGACGGCAGCCCGTAGATGGTCTGCGCCAGGCTGTCGCCCACCAGCAGCGCGTCGCAGCAGGGATCCAGCAGCTCGGCCATGCGCGCCGTGTACGCGGTCAGTATGACCAGCGGTTCCTGGCCCTTGCGGGCGCGGAACGCGGGCACGGTCATGCGGCGGGGGGCGGGAGCTTGGGTATTCAGGGTGGCGGTGGTCGACATGCGGGCCTCGTGTTCGGGATGCGCGGCGGGCCTGGCAGGCAGCGCCGCGTCCCGAGCTTAACCCAGGCGCTTCATGGCTGCGGCAGCGCCAGCGCGGCGCGCATGTCCTCCAGGAAGGCCGCCGTGATCTCGTTCAGGTGGGGGCGTTTCTTGGCCACCAGCGTGATGTCCACGTCGTAGTGGAACAGCGCCGGATTCAACGGCCGCAGCAGGCCGGCCTGCACATAGGGCGCGGCATAGGCCTCGGGCAGGTAGCCCAGGTGCGCGCCGGACAGGATCAGCACCGCGGCGGCCTCCATGTTGTCGGCCTCGGAGGTGATGCGGCGCGGCAGGCCCGCGAAGGATGCCTCGGGCAGCGGATAGGTGCGCCAGGTCCAGTCCGATTCGGCCACGTCGCCCGGGCCCAGACTGCCGGCGCGGGCCGCCAGCGCGTGGCCCGCGCCGCAATAGGCCACCTGGCGCTCCTGGAACAGCGTGGCGTAGTCCAGCATCGGCACGCGGTGCAGGAAATAGCCCACCGCCACCTGCATCTCGTCCTTCAGGATCAGCTCTTCCAGTTCGCGCGGGCCGCGGATCAGCAGCGACAGCCGCACCGCCTCGTCGCGTTGCCGGAAGCGGGCGATGGCGCGCGCGATCAGCCCGTTCTGTTCGAGCGTGGCGTTGCCGATCAGGCCCAGCGTCAGGCTGCCGACCAGCTGGCGATGCATGTTGCGGGCCTCGGCGGTGAAGTTGTTCAGCGAGGTCAGCGCGCTGCGCGCCAGCCGGGCGAAGCGCTGGCCCTTGGCCGTCAGCCGGAAGCCGCCCCGGCCGCGCTCGCACAGGCGGAAGTCCAGCCGCGTTTCCAGCGTGGCGAGCTGGCTGCTGATGGTGGACTGGCCCACGCCCAGCACGTCCTGAGCGGCCGATACGCCGCCCGCGTCGACGATGGCCAGGAACACCCTGATCAGCCTGAGATCCAGATCGGTAACGGTGGACAGCATAGGGTAATCACCTATGAAACATTGATATTTATCGATGCTTGTTGAGCGAACGAGATATGGATCGAGAATTGCGTGATTTCTATTATTCCATCGGGCCTTGCGGGCATCAAAGTCCTGCGTCGAAAAGCGCGGAAACCATGCCGGCAGTGGCTGGAAAGCAGGTCGTGCGGAAATTTACTTTTATACATATCGGTGTTTCGCGCGACGCCTGTGAATGGCATCAAGACCACATGGCGCGCCCTGGACGCGCGCCGGAAACGAATCGAGGGGCGGACATGTTCTTGGACATAGGCGTAGTCGTGATCTACATGGGCGCGATGCTGTTGCTGGGCTGGTACGGCATGCGGCGCGCGAAGACGCAGGAAGACTTCCTGGTGGCGGGGCGCAACCTGGGGCCGGGCTTCTACATGGGCACCATGGCGGCCACGGTGCTGGGCGGGGCCAGCACCGTCGGCACGGTGCGCCTGGGCTATGTCCACGGCATCTCCGGCTTCTGGCTGTGCGCGGCGCTGGGCGCGGGCATCGTGGTGCTGAACCTGTTCCTGGCCAAGCCGCTGCTCAAGCTGCGCATCTACACCGTGACCCAGGTGCTTGAGCGGCGCTACAGCGCGGCCACGCGCCGCGTCAGCGCGCTGGTGATGATGGCCTACGCGCTGATGCTGGCCGCCACGTCCGTCATCGCCACCGGCACGGTGATGCACGTATTGTTTGATCTGCCCTTCTGGGCGGCGGTGCTGCTCGGCGGCGGCGTGGTCGTCATCTATTCGGCGGTGGGCGGCATGTGGTCGCTGACGCTGACCGACATCGTGCAGTTCGTGATCAAGACCGTGGGCCTGATGTTCGTGCTGCTGCCCATCTGCATCATGCGCGTGGGCGGCTGGGACCAGCTGGTCGCGCGCCTGCCGGCGGCCAGCTTCGATTTCACCACCATAGGCTGGAGCACCATCGCCACCTACTTCGTCATCTATTTCTTCGGCATCCTGATCGGCCAGGACATCTGGCAGCGCGTGTTCACCGCCCGCACCACCGGCGTGGCGCGCGTCGCCGGCACCGTGGCCGGGGTGTACTGTGTGCTGTATGGCCTGGCCGGCGCGCTGATCGGCATGGCCGCCAAGGTGCTGCTGCCCGAGCTGGACAATCCCAACAATGCCTTCGCCGCCATCGTGCAGGCCAGCCTGCCCGACGGCATACGCGGCCTGGTCATCGCAGCCGCGCTCGCGGCCATGATGTCCACGGCCAGCGCCGCCATGCTGGCGACCTCCACCGTGCTGGCCGAAGACCTGCTGCCCGCGCTGCGCGGCGGCCGCCGCTTCGAGAACGTGAACTCGCACCGCCTCATCACGCTGCTGGCCGGCTTCACCGCCGTGGGCATCGCGCTGGCGGTGGATGATGTGCTCAGCGCGCTGACCTGCGCCTACAACCTGCTGGTGGGCGGCATGCTGGTGCCTCTGCTGGGCGCGATCTACTGGCGCCGCGCCACCACGCCGGCCGCCATCGCCAGCATGCTGCTGGGCTGCGGCGCGGCCATCGTCTTCATGATCAAGGACGGCCTGGACGCCAACACGCCCATCTACGTCAGCCTGGGCGTCAGCCTCGCCAGCCTGGTGCTGATCAGCCTGGCGACGCGCGGCGTTGCGGCCGCCGGCCTGGACGGCGCGCGGACCCAGGCCCAGCCCGACTGAGTTTTCCATCAAGCAGGAGCAGACATGACTTTCACGCCCGAAAAACTGCAGGCGCTGCGCGAGCGCTTCGGCGGCGCCAACGAGGCCGAGATCCACGACCCGCATTTCCGCGCCATCGCGGCCAATGTGATCAACGACAGCGGCACGCGCATGGCGCCCTATGCCGGCATGCCCACGCTGCTGGACGCGCCGGCCCGGGCGATGGACTGGAGCCGGCCCGAGTTCGGCGACCTGGAGGTCGCGCTGCTGGGCGTGCCGATGGACCTGGGCGCCAGCAACCGCAGCGGCTGTCGCTTCGGGCCTCGCGCCCTGCGCGCGATCGAGCGCGTCGGCCCCTACAACCACGTCCTGAAATGCACGCCCGTGACCCAGCTGCGCGTGGCCGACATCGGCGACGTGCCGATGCGCAGCCGTTTCAGCCTGGACCAGTCGCACGAAGACATCGAGGCGATCTACCGGCATATCCAGCGGGCCGGCGTGATCCCATTGTCGGCGGGCGGCGACCATTCGGTGACCCTGCCCATCCTGCGGGCGCTGGGCCGCGAGCGGCCGCTGGCGCTGATCCACTTCGATGCGCACTGCGACACGGGCGGGCCGTTCGACGGCAGCCGCTTCCATCATGGCGGCCCGTTCCGCCAGGCCGTGCTCGACGGGGTGCTGGATCCCACGCGCACCATCCAGATCGGCATTCGCGGCGCGGCCGAGTACCTGTGGGAGTTTTCCTACGCCTCGGGCATGACCGTGATCCATGCCGAGGACATTCCCAGGCTGGGCGTGGACGCCATCGTGGCAAAGGCGCGCGAGGTGGTGGGCGACGCGCCGGTTTATGTGTCGTTCGACATCGACTGTCTGGATCCCGCCTTCGCGCCCGGCACCGGCACGCCGGAAGTGGGCGGCGTGACGGTGCGCGAGGCGCAGGCCATGCTGCGCGGGCTGGCGGGACTGAACATCGCCGGCGGCGATCTGGTGGAGGTGGCGCCGGCCTACGACGCCACCGCCAACACCGCGCACGCCGGCGCTCAGATCATGTTCGAGATCCTGAGCCTGATGTGCGTGGCGCGCGGGCGCTGAGCACGCTTCAGGGCGCCGGGGGCGGCGGACTGGCCAGAGCGCCGGTTGCGGCGATGGCGGCCGGCCCGTCCTGAGCGGCGCCGGCGCGCGCCACCTCGGCGCCGCTTTCGACTTGCAGCAGCACGTATCGCCGGCTGGCGTAGAGCGGCAGCAGCCGCCAGCCGGCCAGCGTGTCGCGCAAGGCCGGCAGGCGGTTCTTTTCGACCGCCAGGAAGAGGCGCGCGCCGGCCCCCGGC
>NZ_JCBANG010000115.1:0-17282 GCF_059760905.1 Achromobacter sp. 1011811831 | reverse complement strand
GCGTTGAATCGCGGCGCGCGTCCGGCCTGCGCGGCAAGTGCTTCAGTCGCGTCGCACCGGCGGCGGCGCCCACAAGCCGTCCAGCGCCAGGTCCTGCGGCCAGTACAGGCGCATGCTCAACAGGAACGGCCCGTCGGAGGCCGGCGCGCTCAGCCAGTTCGCGCGCTTGCGCTCGCCGGGATCGCGGCGCTGGATGTACACGTCCAGCGAACCGTCGGCGTTGTACTTCAGGCCGTCGGTGCTGCGCAGCACATAGCGGTTGGCGGGATTGGCGGCGAAGCCATGCTGGCCGTTGTAGACGTGCAGCGACCAGAACGCGTTGGCCGGCGGCAGCTGGCCCTTCTCGAAGTGCAGCACGTAGTCCTCATCCGAATTGAGCGTGCGGCCCTTGGAATCAGCGACCGTGACCGGATACAGCACGTCCTCGGGCGTCGGCGCGCCCAGGCCCGCATAGGCGATGGAGGCGCGGCGCGTGTAGTCGGTGCCGTAGGTGCCGATGCCCGACAGCACGGTGTTCCAGCCGTTCAGCGATGTGCCCAGTCGTGTCACGCCGTCGGCGATGCGGCGGCCCGCCAGCGGCTGCGCGTCCGCCAGCGCCTGCTGTACTTCGGGACTGAGGCGGCCGAAGTTGAACGGACGCCGGTCGTCCAGGCCGATGCGGCGCATGCGGTCGAGGATGGGGCCGTCATTGGCGTGCGGCGGGTTGTTGCGCAGCGTGTCGAAGAACAGCGCGAAGAACGAGGACGCGTCCAGCGCCGCCGCCTGTTCGGCCGGCGTGCCCGGCGGCAGTTGCTGCATCGTGGTCGTCGGCAGGTCGCTGCCGATGGGCGCCGAGCCGACGCCGGCGCCGGTCAGCGGATACGGGTTCTGCCCGCCCTGCCCCTTCGCGCCGCGCGCCCGCGCGGCCACGCCCGGCGGCAACGCGGCGGGCCCGACCAGCGGGCTGGCCGACATGGACGACTGGATCTGATTGACCGCCGCGTAGTCCTGCGGACCGCCGGCCTGCGTCCAGCCGATCAACCAGCCGGTCGCGGTGGGACTGCGCACCAGGTCCACGCCGGGCGGCAGCGCGCCCTGCCAATCGGGTCCGACGATGGCGAAGGACTGCGCGCCGCTGCCATTGGTGCGCGTGCCGCGCGAGGCGAACACGTCGCTCCACATGTCCAGCGCCGACAGCAGCATGTAGCGGCCGCCGGCATCGGGCAGGCGCACGATCAGCGGCGCGCGCGAGACGTCGAACCACAGGCTCGAATGCAGCGCGTCGGCGCTGGGCCAGGGCGTGCCGGCGGCGGCCGGATCGGGGAATGCGGTCTTGTGGCCGAACTGGTTCATCGGCGCCTTGCCGTCGGCTGGCGACTGCACGGCCGTGGCCTGGCGGCGCGCCAGTTCCATCAGCACCATGGGATAGGCGTAGACGTAGGCATCGATGGCGGTATCGCGCAGCTCCTGCTCGCTCATCCTGGGCGCGGGCGCGGCGGCGGCCGGATACGGGGTTTCGGACACCAGTCTCAGCGTGGAGCGCGGGGCCTGATTCTGGGCCTGATTCTGGGCCTGATTCTGGGCCTGGGCGGCGGCGAAGCAGGCGCTCAGGGCGCTGGCCAGAACGACGGCGGTCCAGCGGCGATTGACAGTGGGGTTACGCATGCAAGGCTCCTTGTTGGTGTTGTTTCGCAAGCGAGCCGCCGCGCAGGGCTTGCCAGTACGGGCAAGCGCCTGTGGCGCGGCACCTCCTGGTATGACGCCTTTCCAGGATAGGGCCGATACCTGCAACAAGGTGCTGCCCAGAAGTTTCAAGGCGCAACGCTGGCAGGAGCCTCCCGGGACGCCGCTCGGGGCTGGGCGCGCGCGCCTTTGCGGCCCGCCGCCGGGCGTCCTTGCCCAGGGAAGCGGCGCAAAAAAAAACGCGCCCGGCATGGGGCGCGCCTGTGCTCGCGGCTTCCCCCCGGCAAACCGAAGGGAAGGTAACAAGCCTTAACGGTGTTTGAAGTCCGGTTTGCGCTTCTCGACGAAGGCGGCCATGCCCTCCTTCTGATCCTCGGTGGCGAACAGCGAATGGAATACGCGGCGCTCGAACAGCAGGCCTTCGTTGAGCGAACCCTCGAAGGCGCGGTTGACGCATTCCTTGGCCATCATGACCGAGGGCAGCGACATGGAGGCGATCACGGTGGCGGCGTCCAGCGCCTCTTCCATGAGCTTGTCGGCCGGCACCACGCGCGACACCAGGCCGGCGCGCTCGGCTTCGTCGGCGCCCATCATGCGGGCGGTCAGGGCCAGGTCCATGGCCTTGGCCTTGCCCACCGCGCGCGGCAGGCGCTGGGTGCCGCCAGCGCCGGGGATCACGCCCAGCTTGATCTCGGGCTGGCCGAACTTGGCGGTGTCGGCGGCGATGATGATGTCGCACATCATCGCCAGTTCGCAGCCGCCGCCCAGCGCGTAGCCGGCAACCGCGGCGATCACCGGCTTCTTGATGCGCTTGAGCGTTTCCCAGTTGCGCGTGATGTATTCGCTGCTGTAGACGTCCATGTACGTCCAGCTTTTCATGGCGCCGATGTCGGCGCCCGCGGCGAAGGCCTTTTCACTGCCGGTAATGACGACGGCGCCGATGTCCGGGTCCGCCTCGAAGGCCAGCAGGGCCGCGCCGAGTTCGTCCATCAGTTGATCGTTCAGCGCGTTCAGCGCCTTGGGGCGGTTCAGCGTCAGCAGGCCCACGCGGCCCCGGGTTTCGACCAGTACGAACGACTCGCTCATTGCATGTCTCCAGATAGGGTATGAAAGTAAGATATGAGCATGAAAACAAAGACCCCCCACGCCACGCGCGCCCGGCGCGTGTCCGCCGCCCCTCGTGGGAGCAACGCGGCGGTCCCGCAATCCCCCGTACTTTACCGCCTCTGGCCGCAGGACCCGGCCGGGCACCGCTACCGGATAACCCTGACGGTGGCCGAACCGGCCGCCGACGGCCAGCGCCTGTCGCTGCCGGCCTGGATCCCGGGCAGCTACCTGATCCGCGACTTCTCGCGCCAGATCGAATCGCTGACGGCCTATTCCGGCGCGCGGCGGGTGGCGCTGGACAAGCTCGACAACCACACCTGGCAGGCCGCGCCCTGCGACGGCCCGCTGCGCGTCGAATACGAGGTCTATGCCTGGGACCTGTCGGTGCGGGGCGCGCACCTGGATGAAACCCACGGCTTCTTCAACGGCACCAGCGTGTTCCTGCGCGTGCACGGCCAGGAACCGCTGCCCTGCCTGGTCGACCTGGCGCCGCCGCGCGGCATCGACGGCTGGACGGTGCACACCAGCCTGCCGGAAGCGCGCGGCCTGCCGGGCGCGGCCCGCCGCCACGGCTTCGGCCTGTACCGGGCGCCCGACTACGACGCGCTGATCGACCACCCTGTCGAGATGGGCACGCCGCAAGTCGTCAGCTTCACCGCCCACGGCGCAGAGCATGAACTGGTCTTCACCGGCGTGGCGCCCAAGCTGGACCTGGCGCGCATTTCCGACGACGTGCGCCGCATCTGCGAAGCCCAGATCGCCTTCTTCGAGCCGCGCACCCGCCGCGCGCCCTTCCTGGACAGCGCCGACCGCTACGTGTTCATGACCATGGTCACGAACGACGGCTACGGCGGCCTGGAGCATCGTGCCAGCACCGCGCTGATGACCGCGCGCAAGGACCTGCCGGTGCTGGGCCAGCAGGGCCAGGGCGAAGGCTATCGCGGCTTCCTGGGCCTGGTCAGCCATGAGTACTTCCACACCTGGAACGTCAAGCGCATCAAGCCCGCCGCCTTCGCGCCCTACGACCTGTCGCAGCCCGACCTGACCCGCCTGCTGTGGGTGTTCGAGGGCTTCACGTCCTATTACGACGACCTGCTGCTGCTGCGCTCCGGCGCCATCACGCAGGCCGACTACCTGCGCCTGCTGGCCAAGACCATCACCGGCGTGGCGCGCACGCCCGGCCGCCTGAAGCAGTCGGTGGCCGAAAGCTCGTTCGACGCCTGGACCCGCTACTACAAGCAGGACGAGAACTCGCCCAACGCCCTGGTCAGCTACTACACCAAGGGTTCGCTGGTGGCGCTGGGACTGGACCTGCTGATCCGCCAGGAAACCGCCGGCGCGCGCTCGCTCGACGATGTGATGCGCCTGCTGTGGCAGCGCCACGGCCGCGACTTCTACCAGGGCCGGCCACAAGGCCTGGCGGAAGACGGCCTGCCCGCGTTGATCCGCGAGGCCACCGGCGTGGACGCGCGCCGCTTCATCGCGCGCTACGCCTACGGCACCGCCGACGTGCCGCTGGCCGAATTGCTGGAATCGCAAGGCATCAGGCTGCAATGGAAGACCGCCGCCAACATCCCCACGCTGGAAGTGCGCACGCGCAAGCAGGGCGACACGCTGGCGCTGGCCACGGTGCTGGAAGGCGGCGCCGGCCACAAGGGCGGGCTGTCGGCCGGTGATGTGCTGGTGGCCATCGACGGCCTGCGCGTGGACGCGCCGGCCGGGCTGGAACTGCTGCTGGCGCAATACCGCCCCGGCGACCGCGTCACGATCCACGTGTTCCGCCGCGACGAGCTGCGCGCCTTCCGCGTCCGGTTGGGCGCGCCGCAGGCGCTGGACTGCGTGCTCAGCGAGTCCCGCTAGCGCGGGCCGCCCTGCGCGGCGGCCTGCAGGAAACTGTCCAGCGCGCGGCGGCGTCCCTGCCGCCGCGTGACCGCGTACACCATGGCCTGCGACAGCGCGGCGGGCAGCGCGCACACCGCGATGCGGCCTTCCATCTGGCGACAGGCGGATTCCGGCGCCAGCGCCACGCCCAGCCCCGCCGCCACCAGCGCCAGCTGGGCCGGCACTTCCGCCACGCTCTGCGCCACGTCCGGCACGAAGCCTTCGCGCGCGCAGGCCTCGGCCAGCCAGCGCGCATAGGCCGAAGTGTCCTGGCGCAGCACCACGAAGGGTTCCCGCGCCAGGTCGGCCAGCGCCAGCCGCTTGCGGCCCGCCAGGCGATGCCCGGCCGGCAGCGCCACCGCCACCGGATCCGGCCACAAAGGCTGCGATTGCAGCTCCTCGTCGTCGACCCGCGTGCGCGAGATGCTGAGGTCGATGCGATGTCCGCGCAGCGCCTCGATCTGCGCCGCCGGGCTCATCTCGTTCAGCAGCACAGACACCTGCGGGTGCGTGCGCCGGTAGCGCGTGATCAGCGCCGGCGCCGGCCCCATGAAATGCGATCCCGACAAACCGATCTCGATGCGGCCGGCCAGGCCCTGGTCCACCGCCTGCGCGCGCACGGTCGCGTCCTTGAGCCGCCCCAGCGTGACGCGCACGTCGTTCAGGAAGGCCTCGCCGGCCTCGGTCAGCGCGACGCGGCGGTTGTTGCGGTCGAACAGCTTCACGCCCAGCTCGCGCTCCAGCTGCGCGATCTGCAGGCTGAGCGGCGGCTGTGAGATATGCAGGCGCGCCGCCGCGCGGGTGAAGTTCAGTTCTTCGGCCAGCACGGCGAAGTAGCGCAGTTGGCGGAGTTCCATGACGGGGAGCGTAGGGCCGGGCGACGACGAATGATTTGCCAAAGATATGAAACCAGACAAAAACTATATTGGAAAGTATCAATTCCGGCGAGCAGAATAAACCCGACCCTGACGCGCCGGCCCCTGCGGCCCTGACAGTCCGCCGATCCTGACACCACGCGGACATAGGCCGGAAACGCGCAGCCATTCCAAGAATCTCCGGAGACCTTCCATGTCCGCTTCCCCGCGCAACATCCGCATCGGCCAGATCGTGCCCAGCTCCAACACCACGATGGAAACCGAGATCCCCGCCATGCTGCGCCGCCGCGAAGCCTTCGCGCCCGAGCGCTACACCTTCCACTCCAGCCGCATGCGCATGAAGCAGGTGACGGCGGCCGAGCTGGCCTCGATGGACCGCGAATCCGACCGCTGCGCGCAGGAACTGTCCGACGCGCGCGTCGACGTGCTGGGCTATGCCTGCCTGGTGGCCATCATGAGCCAGGGCCTGGGCTATCACCGCGTGTCGCAGGAACGCCTGCACCAGGCCACGGTCGCCAACGGCGGCGCGGCGCCGGTGATCTCCAGCGCGGGCGCGCTGGTCGAGGGCCTGCACGCCATCGGCGCGCGCAAGGTCGCCATCCTCACGCCCTACATGAAGCCGCTGACCAAGCTGGTGGTGGACTACATCGAGCATGAAGGCATCGAGGTCCATGACAGCCTGTCGCTGGAGATCCCCGACAACCTGAAGGTCGGCGCGCAGGATCCGCTGGCGCCGGCCGAGCATGTGAAGCGGCTGGACACGCGCGGCGTGGACGCGGTGGTGCTGTCGGCCTGCGTGCAGATGCCCTCGCTGGCCTCGATCCAGCCCACGCAGGACCGTCTCGGCCTGCCAGTCGTGACGGCGGCCGCCGCCACCGTCTACCGCATGCTGCAGGAACTGGGCCTGGACACGCGCGTGCCGGACGCCGGCGAACTGCTGTCGGGCAAGTATTGAACGCCTGAATCCTTCCGGCCGGCAGCCTACTTGCCCAGCGACAGGATCTCGTTGGCGTTGACGATGGCGCCGGCGATTTCCTCGGTGGTCACGCGCTTGTTCATGGCCTGCTCGCGGATCAGGTCGTAGGCCTGGCCCTCGGTCACGTTGCGCGTGCGCATCAGGATGCTCTTGGCCTCGGCGATGCGGCGCGCGCCCAGCAGCTTGCCCTCCAGCTTGCGCAGCCGGCGCGCGTGCGACTTGATGTCGTCATAGACCTGCCGCGCCACCACCAGCGAGGACAGGAGGCCGAACGAGCGCACCGGCGAGGGCAGCACCGCCTTGGCGCCGATGCGCAGCACGGCCTCGACGATGGTCGGATTCTCGTAGGTGACGATGGCGATCACCATCGGCGCGTCCTCGCTCTTGGCCCACTCGAAACCCAGGTCGATCACGTCCGGCCGCACGGCCAGGAACACCACGTCCAGCCCTTCCGGCAAGGTCGGCGCCGGCGGCCAGAAGGTCTGCACCTGACAGCCGATGCGCTGCAGCTGCTGCGTCAACTGGCGGCCATCGGCATCGTCCGGATGGTAGACGGCGATGCGCAGCGTGCGCAGGTCCTTGAGCAGGGAAGGCGTCGCGCGCACCGCGCGCTGGCGGCTGGCGGGCTCCCCCATCAGATCTCCAGCGAGCTGAGGGTGGCCGTCCAGTCGCCCAGCGAATGGGTGACCAGGTACGGATCGGGATGCACGGGCCGCGTGGCCTCGCGCACGATGGTGAATTGCCCCTTGGCGTTGACCCGGCCGACGCGCGGATACAGGCAGGTGTGATGGTTGGTGGGGTCGATGCGCACGCGGCCCTGCGGCGCCGAGAATTCGCTTTGCAGCACGCGCGGCAGGATCTGCGCGATCTCGTCGGTGCCGGTGTCGCGGTAGGCGTTGGCGAAGATGTGCATCTGGAAGTAGGCCGCCTCCCAGCACAGATTGGGCACGCAGTCTTCGCCGAAGCGCCGCCGCAATCGCTCCAGGCAGCGCCGGTTGATGTCGGAATCGATGGACTGGAAGTACGGCGCCGACGTGAAATGCCCGGCCGCCACCGCCGGCTCCATCTGGGACAGCTCGGCCTCGGACGTGGTCAGGCTGGCGATCGGCATGGTCTTGGGATCGAAGCCGGCGTCGGCATAGGCGCGGTACAGGCAGGCGGTGGAATTGCCGACCACGGTCGAGAAGATGAAGTCCGGCCGCTTGTTGCGGATGTCGTCCAGGATCTCGCGGTAGTCGCGCTCGGTGGCGTTCAACGCCACGTAGCGCTCGCCCAGCTTGGCGCTGTCCTGACGCTGCAGCACCAGCTCGCCCATGATGCGGTTGGACTCGTACGGATAGATGTAGTCCGAGCCGATCAGGTAGACGCGCGCGCCGAAATTGGCCGTCATGAACTCGGCCAGCTGCACGCTGTTCTGGTTGGGCGCGGCGCCGGTGTAGATGATGTTGTTCGAGAACTCGAAGCCCTCGTACAGCGTGGGATAGAACAGCAGCTTGTTCCACTTTTCCACCACCGGCAGCACGGCCTTGCGGCTGCTGGACATGTAGCAGCCGAAGATCACGTTGACGCGGTCCTGCGTGATCAGCCTTTCGGCCAGCACGCTGTAAGTGGCCGGGTCCGAGCACGGGTCGTAGCGCACCGGCACGATCTCGCGGCCGTCCACCCCGCCGCCCTCGTTGATCTCGTCGATGGCCAGCAGCGTGCCCTGCAGCTGCGAGCGGCCGATGGTCGATGTGGCCCCTGTTTCCGAGAACAGCACGCCCACGCGGATAGGATCTTTGTTCGCCATAGTCAGGGCCTGCGCGGGCGCGCAGGCCGCTCCGGGTTCGATCGCGTCAGTTTCAACATGGGCGGCAGCGGCGTCAACACGAGGATTCCTGGGGGTCAGCCGGCGGCGATGCGGGCGTAGGCGCGCGCCAGCGCGGCGGCCAGCCTGGCCGGATTGGTCACGAGCTGGTAGCCGCCCGCGCCGAACATGGCGCGCAACTGCGGCGCGGCGCGCGCATCCAGCGCCAGGCAGTGCACCCGCAGGCCACGGCGGCGCAAGGCAAGCGCGGCGGCGCGCGCGTCCTCGACCAGGTAGCGCGGATCGTGCACGTCCACGTCCGAGGGCGCGCCGTCGGTCACCACCACGATGGCATGGCGTTCCGCGTCGGCGCGCAGCGCCAGTTCGCCGGCGTGGCGCAACGCCGCGCCCAGCCGGGTCGAATGGCGCGCGCGGGCGGCCTCGACGCGGCCGGCGGCCGGCCCCAGCGGCGACTCGCCGAAATCCAGCAGCCGCACGTAGTCCACCGCCGCCCGCGTGTCGGACGAAAAACCATGCACGGCCACGCCGTCGCCGCTGCCGGCCAGCGAACCCGCCAGCAGCAGCGCCGCGCGTTTCTCCAGATCCAGCACCGTGGGCCCGCCCGGCGCCGCCAGGTCGTTGGCCGACTCCGACAGGTCCAGCAGCACCAGCGTGGCGCAGCGGCAGGGCTGGCGACCGGGCCGCATGAACAGGCGCGCCTCCGGCGCCAGATCCAGCCGCCGGTCGACCAGCACCTCGATGGCGGCGTTCAGGTCGATGTCGTCGCCCTCCCACTGGCGCCGCAGCCGGCGGCCCCGGTTCAAGCGCCGCGACTGCGCCAGCGCGACCTTGTGCCGCGCCGCGCCGCCGGCCGCGCCGATGACGGGCCCGGGCGCGGCGCGCTCGATCACCGTGCTCCAGTCCGGCCGCGCGCGGCCCAACCGGTAGTCCCATTCCGGGTAGGCGTGGCGCGCCAGCTCGGCGGGCGCGGCGGCCTCCGGCGGCGCGCTGTCCGGCGACGACGCGTCCGTGTGCGGCGGCGCGTCCTGCCGCGCGCCCCGGGCAGTCAGCGCGTGCGCCTCGGGCGGCGGCTGGGCCGATTCACCGTGGTCCCACAGATAGGAATTGTCATCGCGGTACGGCACCGGCACGGCGTGCTGCTGCGGATTGAAGCGCACCCGCATCTGCCCCAGGTCATTGGCCAGCACCGAGGCCAGCCGGCGGAACGCGGCGGCGTCGTCCAGGTCCGGCTGCGCCTCGAACAGGTCGCGCGCCTTGTTGACCCAGTGGTTGTCATCGGCCAGAGCCGGATCCATCAGCACGCGGTCCAGCCGCTGCGCCAGCGCGGCGTAGCTCAGGTCGGCGGGATCGGGCGCCGGCGGCACGAAGGGGCGGAACCAGCGGCGCGCGCCGGGCAAGGCGGCGCACAGCAGGCGCTCGACGCGCGCGTCCTCGATCGCCGACACCACGGCCAGCGCCAGCGGCTTGAGCGCGCCCGTCGGTTGCGCGGCGCGCGAATACAGGCAGTGCGCGGCCGCGTGCGCCACGGCGGCGCGGTACAGCGCCCAGCGGTCGGCGCCGTCCAGCACCGTGTAGCTGTCCGGCGCCAGCAGGTGCGTGGCGGTCAGGATGGGCCGCGACGGGGGACCGAACAGCGACTGGCGGCGCTGCGGCTCCACCGTCATCGCGCGCCGCGACAGACCGGTCAGCAGATACGACAGCGGCGCCTGCAAGGCTTCCAGCTCGCGCGCGGCGGCCTCGCCATGCAGCGCCTCGCGCGCATAGGGATCGCGCAGCTGGAAATAGGCGCGCTGCGCGGCCGGCGCGCGCTCGTGTCGGCGCAGGCCCGCCAGCACCCAGCGTCCCAGGCCGCCGGCGCTCAGTCGCGCCATCAGCAGGTCCAGCCGCTCGGCCACGGCCTGGGCGCATTCGGGGTCTTCCTCATGCAGCGCCTGGATCCAGCGCCAGGCTTCGTCGGCCTGGGCCGCGCCCCGGCTGGCCGACAGCCGCCGCAGCTTGTCCGCCACGGCGCCTGCCAGCGGACCGGCGGCGCCCGCGCCGGCCGGCATGGTCTCATCCCAGGAAGGCGGCGGCGCGCGCATGGCCGTCATTCCAGGTTCGCGTCGATCAGGGCGCGCAAGGCGGCCGCCATGTCGGGATCGTCCGTCAGCGCGTGCGTGATGGTCATGTCGCAGCTGTCCGCCGGGCTGACGCCGTCGCGAATCAGCACGCCGGCATAGATCAGCATGCGGGTGGACGCGCCCTCGTCCAGGCCACGGTCGCGCAGCGCGCGCGAGCCCTCGGCGATGCGCACCAGGCGCGCGGCCAGCGCGCCGTCGATGCCGGATTCATGGGCCACGATCTCGGCCTCCAGCGCCGGCTCGGGATAGCCGAACTCCAGCGCGGCGAAGCGCTGCCGCGTCGAGGCCTTCATGTCCTTGGCGCTGCTCTGGTAGCCCGGGTTGTACGACACCACCAGCTGGAAGTCGGGATGCGCGCGCACCAGCTCGCCCTTCTTGTCCAGCGGCAGCACGCGGCGCGCGTCGGTCAGCGGGTGGATGACCACGGTGGTGTCCTGGCGCGCCTCGACCACCTCGTCCAGGTAGCAGATGCCGCCGTGGCGCACGGCCTGGGTCAGCGGCCCGTCATGCCAGGCGGTGCCGCCGGCATCCAGCAGATAGCGCCCGATCAGGTCGGACGCGGTCATGTCCTCGTTGCAGGCCAGCGTCACCAGCGGCCGGCCCAGCTTCCAGGCCATGTATTCCACGAAGCGGGTCTTGCCGCAGCCGGTCGGTCCCTTCAGGATCAGCGGCATGCGGTGCGCGTAGGCGCGCTCGTACAGCGCGACCTCGCCGCCGGCGGGACGGTAGAAGGGTTCCTCGGCGATCCGGTAGTCATCGAGCGGGGACGGCACGTTTGCGTTCCTCCAGGCGTGACCCGTTCCGCGCCATGCGGAACGGGATGATCAGGACTCGCTGCATTCAACGATGCCGCGCGGCCTCGTTGGGCAGTCCCTCGATCGGGCATTCTGGCGTGCCCACGGTCGTGCGGGTGAAGGACTCGACCATCTTGCGCGTGCCTTCGGGGTCGTTGATCCAGTTGGCGTAGAAGTTGTACGGGCAGGCGGCCACGCCGTTGGCTTCCTCGCCGGAATTGATCTTGCCGGTGTAGCCGCGATGCACCAGCTTGAACAGGTGGTTCTGCGACTGCATGTTCTTGCGCGCGTCGCGGATCAGGCTGGTGGACAGCTCGGCGTACTGGATGCCCATGTCCTCCTCGCCGCATTCGCCCAGCGTGCGGCCGTCGAAGCCGATGATGGCCGAATGCCCGAAGTACGAATACACGCCGTCGAAGCCCGCCGCGTTGGCCACGGCCACGTAGACGTTGTTCATCCAGGCCATCGCCTTGGACACCATGACCTGCTGGTCCTTGGCCGGGTACATATAGCCCTGGCAGCGCACGATCAGCTCGGCGCCGCGCATGGCGCAGTCGCGCCAGATCTCGGGGTAGTTGCCGTCATCGCAGATGATGAGGCTGATCTTCATGCCCTTGGGGCCTTCGGACACGTAGGTGCAATCGCCCGGATACCAGCCCTCGATCGGCACCCAGGGCATGATCTTGCGGTACTTCTGCACGATCTCGCCCTTGTTGTTCATCAGGATCAGCGTGTTGTAGGGCGCCTTGTTCGGATGCTCTTCGTGGCGCTCGCCGGTCAGCGAAAACACGCCCCATACGTTGGCCTTGCGGCAGGCGTCGGCGAAGATCGCGGTTTCCTCGCCCGGGATGGCGGACGCGGTGTCGTACATCTCCTTGGCGTCGTACATGATGCCGTGGGTGGAGTACTCGGGGAAGATCACCAGGTCCATGCCAGGCAGGCCGCGCTTCATGCCCACGACCATGTCGGCGATCTTGCGGGCGTTCTCCATCACCTCGGCCTTGGTGTGCAGGCGCGGCATCTTGTAGTTCACCACGGCCACGCCGACGCAATCGTTGCTGCTGGAGATATCTCCATGTCTCATGACAATGCTCCTCGTAGTTTGGCGGTCATACCGCCAGGAAAGACCTGACCTTGTCCTGGTCCAGCGTCTCGCGCGCTTCCTCGTGCACGATGCGGCCCCGGTCGATCACCAGGAAGCGGTCGGCCAGGTCCAGCGCGAAGCTCAGCATCTGCTCGGACACCACGACGGCGAAGCCACGCTCGCGCCGCAGCTCGTTGAGCACGCGCGCGATGTCCTTGATGATGGAAGGCTGTATGCCTTCCGTGGGTTCGTCCAGGATCAGCACCTTGGGCTCGGACATCAGCGCCCGCGCGATCGCCAGCTGCTGCTGCTGGCCGCCGGACAGGTTGCCGCCCTTGCGCGCCCGCATCTCCTTGAGCACCGGAAAAAAGCGGTACAGGTATTCCGGCACCGTGCGCGCGCCGCGCTCGCCGGCGCCGGCCAGGATGTTCTGCTCCACCGTCAAGAAAGGAAAGATCATGCGGCCCTGCGGCACGAAGGCCAGGCCGCTGCGCACGCGCTGGTAGCTTTCCAGCCCCGCCAGCTCGCGTCCTTCAAGCCGGATGCTGCCCGAGCGCGCCGGCAGCATGCCGATCAGCGCCTTCAGCAGCGTGGTCTTGCCCATGCCGTTGCGGCCCATCACCGCCACCGACTCGCGCGGCGCGACGCCGAAGGACACATCGCGCAGCACCTGCGACTCGCCGTAGCCCGCGTTCAGGTTCTCGATCTGGAACATGGCGTCTCCTCAATGGCCCAGGTACACATCGCGCACGCGCGGATCGGCCTGCACCTCATGCACCGTGCCCTCGCTGAGCAGGCGCCCCTGGTGCAGCACCGTGACCTTGTGGGCGATGCGCTTGACGAAGTCCATGTCGTGCTCGATCACCACCATGGACTTGCCGCGCGCGATGCGCGCCAGCAACTCGGCGGTCTGCTCGCGCTCGCGCGGGCTCATGCCGGCCACCGGCTCGTCCAGCAGCAACAGTCGCGGCTCCTGCATCAGCAGCATGCCGATCTCCAGCCATTGCTTCTGGCCGTGGCTCAGGCGCCCCGCCTTCTCGGCCAGCCGCTCGGCCAGGAATACCTGCTGCGCCATCGCCGCGATGCGCTCGCGCACGGCGGCCGTGCGGCGAAAGCGCAGCGAGCGCATCACGCCGTACTCGCGCGGCAGCGAGATCTCGAAGTTCTCCAGCACCGTCAGGTCCTCGTAGACCGAAGGCGTCTGGAACTTGCGGCCCACGCCGGCGCGCACGATCTGGTGCTCGGCCATGCGGGACAGATCGCGGCCCTGGAACATCACCCGGCCCGACGTGGGCCGGGTCTTGCCGCAGATCATGTCCAGCAGCGTGGTCTTGCCCGCGCCGTTGGGACCGATGATCACGCGCAGCTCGTCGCGCGCCACCGACAGGCTCAATCCATCCACCGCCTTGAAGCCGTCGAACACCACCGTCAGGTCCTCGACGCTCAGGATCGCGCCTTCGCCGGGCCGGTCGGCCTGCATGCTCATGTCCATCGCGGGGGGCTCCTGCAGGTCCAATGCCGTGCTCATTGCGCGCTCCTTGCGGCGCGTCGCGCCTGCAGCTGGCCCACCACGCCGGCCAGGCCGTTGGGCATGGCGGCCACCACCAGGATGAAGACCCCGCCCAGGAAATACAGCCAGGCCTCGGGAAAGGTCTCGGACAGATAGGACTTGAGGAAGCCGATCAGCAGCGCGCCGACCACCGCGCCGGGAATCGACAGCCGGCCGCCGACCGCCGCGTAGATCACCATCTCGATCGAGGCCACCACGCCGATGGCTCCCGGCGAGATCAGCCCCACCTGCAAGGTGAAGAAGGCCCCGCCGATGGACGACAGCACGGCCGCCGCGCTGAAGACGCAGGCCTTGACGTGCGCCGTGTCGTAGCCGGAAAAGCGCACCCGGTCCTCGCGGTCGCGGATGGCGATCAGGATCTTGCCCAGCCGGCTGCGCACCACCGCCAGCGCGGCCAGCATGCACAGCGTCAGGCAGGCGGCCTCGACCAGGTACAGCACGCGCTTGCCCTCGTCGCCCACGATGTCCATGCCCAGCAGGGTGCGGAAGTCGGTGATGCCGTTGGCGCCGCCGGTATCGCCCTGCTGCCCGATGATCAGCACCGTCAGCGTCATGGCCAGCGCCAGCGTGACGATGGCGAAGTACACGCCGCCCACGCGCTTGCGGAAGATCGCGTAGGAAAACAGGTAGGCCGCCGCGCCCGGCAACGCCAGGATCAGGGCCAGCGTCCAGCCCGGCGAATGGAACGGCTGCCACCAGGCGGGCAGGCTGTCCACGCTGCTCCACACCATGAAGTCCGGCAGCTCGGGCGCCGAGGCCTCCAGCTTCAGGAACATGGCCATCATGTAGCCTCCCAGGCCGAAGAAGATGCCCTGCCCCAGGCTCAGCACGCCGCTGTAGCCCCAGGTCAGCACGATGCCGATCGCGACAAAGGCGAAGGCCATGTACTTGCCCACCAGGTTCAGGCGGAACGGGTCCAGCGCCAGCGGCAAGACCAGCAGCACGGCCAGCGCCACCAGCGCGATGGAAATTACCTCGGTTCTACGGTAGATCGCCTTCATCGCCTCACCCCCGCGTCTTGCTGGCGAACAGCCCGTTGGGCCGGAAGTACAGCACCGCGATGACCAGCACCAGGATGGTCACCTTGGCCATGGAACCGCTCATCAGGTATTCGAACGTGGTCTGCGACTGCGCGATGGCGAAGCCGGAGAAGGCGGTTCCCAGCAGGCTCTGCACGCCGCCGAACACCACCACGATGAAGGAATCGACGATGTAGAGCTGACCGGTGCCGGGATTGGTCGAGCCGATCATGGTGAATACGCAGCCG
Organism: Achromobacter sp. 1011811831; assembly: GCF_059760905.1. Classification (NCBI taxonomy): domain Bacteria; kingdom Pseudomonadati; phylum Pseudomonadota; class Betaproteobacteria; order Burkholderiales; family Alcaligenaceae; genus Achromobacter; species Achromobacter sp. 1011811831. Next base: position 2,139 of record NZ_JCBANG010000115.1, on the reverse strand, counting down.
GCGATGCCCGCCAGGCCGGAACCCAGCGCGAAGGTCATCGCATCCACGCGCCGCGTGTTGATGCCGACCGCGCCCGCCATGGCGCGGTTCTGCGTCACCGCGCGCACCCGCAAGCCCCAGGCGCTGCGGTACAGCAGCAGGTACACGGCGATCGACACCAGCAGCGTCAGCCCCAAAATGAAAATTCGATTCAACGGGAATTGCAGGTCCGGCGTCGGTTCCCAGGCGCCGCTCAGCCACGATGCCAGCGGCACGCTGACTTCCTGCGCGCCGAACAGCGAACGGTAGGCCTGCTGCAGGATCAGGCTCAGGCCCCAGGTGGCCAGCAGCGTGTCCAGCGGCCGGTTGTAGAACCAGCGTATGAAGCCGCGCTCCAGCATGTAGCCAAAGGCGAAGGTGGCGGCGAAGGCCAGCGGAATGGCCGCGAACAGGTACACGTCCATCCAGCCGGGCGCCCAGCGATGAAAGCCCAGCGACACGAGGTAAGTGATGTAGGCGCCCATCGCCATCAGCTCGCCGTGCGCCATGTTGATGACGCCCATCAGGCCGAACACCACGGCCAGTCCGATCGCCATCAATAGAAGGATGCTGAACAGGCTGACGCCGTTGAACAGCTGCATTGCCGCGATATCGAGATTCATGGTTTGCTTCCATGCCGGGCCGGCGGACGCGCCGGCCGCCGCCGCGTGCCAGGGATTCCTCGGGGCGCCGCGAGGCGCCTCCAGGGGCCTACAGTTTCGGGAAGGGATTGGGCTCGATCAGTTCGGGCGATTCCCACACCACGTCGAACTGCCCGTCAGGGCGGGCGCGCCCCACCCGCACCTTCTTCCACACGTGATGGTTCTTCTCGTGCACGCGCACCGTGCCTTCCGGCGCCTCCAGCGCCAGGCCGGCCGAGGCCGCGATCACCGCGTCCGGATCGAAGGACTTGGCCTTTTCCACCGCCAGCTTCCACAGGTGCACGCTGTTGTAGGCCACCTGCATCGGATCGCCGATCACGCGATCCTGGCCGTACTTGGCCTTGAAGGCCTGCACGAACTTTTCATTGACCGGGTTCTTCAGGCTCTGGAAGTAGCCCATGCAGGCGTAGTAGCCGGCGGCGTTGTCCTTGCCGATGCCCTCGATCTCGTTTTCCGACACGACGGTCGACAGCAGCACCACGCGCGTGCCGTCCAGGCCGGCGGCGCGCAGCTGCTTGTAGAAGGCCACGTTGGAGCCGCCCACCACGGTGCTGTAGATGCACTCGGGCTTGGCCGCCTTGATCTTGTTGATGATGGACGAGAACTCGGTGTGTCCCAGCGGCGCGTACTCCTCGCCCACGACCTTGGCGCCCATGCGCGCGATGGCGGGCTTGGCGATCTTGTTGCAGGTGCGCGGATAGATGTAGTCGGAGCCGACCAGGAAGAAGTTCTTGCCCTTCTCGCGCGCCATCCATTCGACGGCGGCGATGACCGACTGCGTGGCTTCCTGCGACGGGTAGAGCACGCGCGCGTCCTGCTCCTGGCCTTCGTAATAGGTCGGGTAGTACAGCAGGCCCTTGCTGCGCGCCAACACCGGCAACAGCGCCTTGCGCGAGGCCGAGGTATAGCAGCCGATGATGGCGGCGACCTTGTCGCGGTCGAGCAGCTTGCGCGCCTTCTCGGCGAAAACGGCGTTTTCGCTGGCGCCGTCCTCCACCACCGGATCGATGCGGCGGCCCATCACGCCGCCGGCGGCGTTGATCTCTTCGATGGCCAGCTTCTCGGCGTCCACCAGCGAGGCCTCGGCGATGGCAATGGTGCCGGACAGCGAATGCAGCAGCCCGAGCTTGACGGTGTTGTCCTGGGCCCATGCCATGCGCGGCAGCGCGGTCATGCCCGACGCGGCGCTCATCAGGATCAGGGAGCCGCTTTGCTGCAGAAAGCGGCGGCGGTTGGTTTCGCTCATCAATGCGCTCCTGTGCGTTTCGGAAGGCAAGCCCGGTCCCTGGCCGCCCGGAATGGGCAGCCGCCTGAGCCAGCCGAATCACGACGGCAACCGCCCGACCGCAGCGCTTTCGTTTCTTCGGGCAAAGCTCCGCCCACGGCGCGCCATTGCGCCATCGTGAAGAAGTCGAGAAGCAAACGGAAAACAAAAAGGCCCGAGCCGGATATACCGGCT
>NZ_JCBANG010000114.1:0-17527 GCF_059760905.1 Achromobacter sp. 1011811831 | reverse complement strand
CCCTATGGCCGCCAGCGCGTGAAAGGGATTTGTTCTACTGCTTATTCAATGCCAGGACGCGAGACGCTCGTCAGAAGGACTCCCAATCATCGTCCGCCGGCGGCGCGCGGCGGCTGGCCGGCGGCGCGGCGGGCGCCACCGGGGTCACGTCGGTCGCCTCGGCCTTGCGGGCGGCCGGACGGCGCAACGGCCGCACGGTCGACGCGCCCTCGGCGGCCGGCTTGACCCGGGCGGTCTGCGTCACGCGCGGCGCCGGCTTGGGCGGTTCCGCCGGCGTCGCCGGCGGCTCGATCACCGGCTCCCTGGCTTCCTTCGGCGCCACGGGCGCCGCCGCGGCGACGCGCGGCGCGCTGCGCTGCTGCGCCAGCTGCTGGGCAGGCACCTCGATGACCTCGCCGGCATTGATCTTGAACACCGCCACCGCCTCGGCCAGGCGCTGCGACTGTTCCTGCAGCGAGCCCGCGGCCGCCGCGGCCTCTTCCACCAGCGCCGCGTTCTGCTGCGTCACCTCGTCCATCTGCGACACCGCGCGGTTCACCTGATCGATGCCGCTGGACTGCTCTTCCGACGCCGCCGAGATCTCACCCATGATGTCCGTCACGCGCTTCACCGATGCCACGATTTCCTGCATCGTCGCGCCCGCGCGTTCCACCTGCTGCGAACCCGCGCCGACCTTGCCGACCGAATCCTCGATCAGGCCCTTGATCTCCTTGGCCGCCTGCGCGCTGCGCTGCGCCAGCGAGCGCACTTCGCCCGCCACCACCGCGAAACCCTTGCCCTGCTCGCCCGCCCGCGCCGCTTCCACCGCCGCGTTCAGCGCCAGGATGTTGGTCTGGAATGCAATACCGTCGATCACCGACACGATCTCGGAAATCTTGCGCGAGCTGGCCGAAATGGCCTGCATCGTCGTCACCACCTCCGACACCGCCGAACCGCCGCGCTCGGCCACGTCCGACGCGCTGGCCGCCAGCTGGTTCGCCTGGCGCGCGTTGTCCGCGTTCTGCTTGACCGTCGAGGCCAGCTGCTCCATCGACGCCGCGGTCTCTTCCAGCGAGGCCGCCTGCTGCTCGGTGCGGCTGGACAGGTCCGTATTGCCCGCCGAGATCTCGCGCGAGCCGACGTTGATCTCGTCCACGCCGCGCCGCACCGCCGACACCGTGCGCGTCAGGCTTTCCTGCATGCGCTTGATCGCGGCGAACAGCGAGCCGATCTCATTGGTGCTGCGCACCTCGATGCGGCCGGTGAAATCGCCGCCGGCGATCTTGTCGAAATGGCCGCCCGCCTCGTGCAGCGGACGCAGCACCGTGCGGTTGATGAAGACCCAGCAGCCCAGCGCCAGGATCAGGGCGATCGCCAGCAGCGCGATGGTGACCATGCGCGCCGTGTTGTGGTCGGCTTCCGCGCGCGCGGCCAGCGCGTCGGTGTGCGCGTCGACGAAGGCCAGATAGCCGTCGATCGCTTCGCGGAACTTGCTGTTGGCGGCGCTGGCCGTATCGTTCAGGTCCAGATAGTCCTGGATCGCCATGCTGGTCAGCGCGGCGGCCTGGCGCTTGACCACGCCGTCGAATTCCTTGAAGGCCGTTTCCAGCGCGGCGGCCTGCGCCTCCGAACCCGGCAGGCGCGGCACCTTGCGGAAGGTGTCCAGCATCTTGTGCCCGTCCTGCATCAGGCCTTCCGAGCGCTTGGCCTGAGCGCCAGCCTGCTCGGTCTTGCCCTGCTGCATGTCCATCAGCGATGTGCTCAGCACCAGCCGCGCGCGCAGGAAAACACTATAGGCGCGGCTCAGCTGCGAGGCCTGGTCGCCATAGGCCTTGTTGATCTGCTCCAGCTTTTCGTTGCTGGAATTCAACCCCAGCCAGGCCACGCCGTTGGAGATGAACATGGCGCCGGTGAACAACACGAGCACCAGGACGATACATGTGCGGACTTTCAAATTGACAAGCATGGAACTTCCGAACGTTAGGCAACGTGAAACTGCGATTTCTCCCGCCGCACGCAGACACGGACGCCCCGGCGTGGCGCCGGCAGCGTCCGTCTGGGCCCTTCGGGCCGCCGGGCACCTGGACCCGACGGGTACTGCGCATTACTTGCGGCTGAACAGACTCGATCCCTGGATCGTCATGAATGCCGCCGACGCGGCCTGCAGCGCGACCTGGCGGAAGGCCAGCTGGCTGGCGCCCGAGTAGTAGTCCAGGTTTTCCAGGTCGGACAGGGACTTGGTATAGGAAAGACCCTTCTGCGAACCGGTAGCGTCCAGCGCCTCCAGCTCATTCATGCGCGCGCCAACCGAGGCCGCCACCGTCAGCACGTTGTCGTAGTTGGTGGACAGCTTCTTGTTGGCGGTGGCCAGGTCATTGGCCAGCTTGGCCAAGGCCTTCTCGTCGCCGGCGATCGGTGAATCCAGCGTCTTGATCAGGTTGTCCAATGTGTTGAACACATCGACGTTGGCCGACTGGATGTTCTCGACATTGATGATGTCGCCGTTCTGCGGCTTGCCCTTGATGACGACGGACACGCCGCCGAAATCGATCGCCGCGCCATCCGTATAAGCGGTGGGGGACGCCGGCGGCGCCGGATTGATGACAGGCGGTGTGGCACCGGACGGATCGGTCGTCGTGACGCGATAGCCAATAGCGCCCGTCGTCGGATCCGCTTCGAATGCCACGCTGAAGTTCTTGCCTACGTTGGCGCCACCCGGCGTGATGGACGCCGTGCCGAACTGGGCCGTGCCGGTATTGCCGGGTGAGGCCGAGCTGACGTAACCCTGCGCGCCGGGGTTCGCCCGGCTGAAGATATCCTTGCCCAGGTCGCTGGTGGACATCTGGCGCGATTGGTCAACCTGGATGGTGCGTTCGCCCGTGGCGCCGCTGTACACGACCTGGCCGGCCGCGTTCTGTACGTAGGGCGCCGCACTGCCCTGATAACCCGAGAACATGTACTGACCGTTGCCGTCTGTGCTATTGGCCAGCCCGAGCAACGCCTCGCGAGCGCTCTTGAGCGCGGTGGACAAGGCCTGGCGGTCGCTGTCGGACATGGTGCCGTTGCCGGCCTGCACCACGCGGGTGCGCACCGACTCCAGCGCCGTGGTGACCGAATCCAGAACGTTGTTCTCCTGACCCAGGTTGGTCTTGGCCGTGTTGCGGTTGAGCTGGTAAGTGGCGTTCATGCTCTGCGTCTGCGCCACGTTGATCGACAACGCGGCCGCCAGAGGATCGTCCGCCGGGGTCAGGAACTTGCGACCGCTGCCGATCTGCTCGACCAGGCGGTTCATGTCCGTTTCCTGAGAGAGAACGCCCTTCAGGCCGTTCGCGTACATCATGGAGGTGCTCAGGCGCATGGTGAAGCTCCGAATATCTTTATCTATTGCTTATCGTGTGGCGGGCATCGGCCTCGCTCAGCCCCGCAGGCCCAGCAGCGTATCGAACATGGTGCTGGCCACGTTGATGATGCGAGCGCTGGCCTGATACTGTTCCTGGTACTGCGACAGGCCGACGTACTCCTCGTTCAGGTTCACGCCCGAGACGTTCTGCTGCGCGGCCTTTTTCTGCGTGATCAGGTTGGCCTGCGCGGTGGCGGCCGACTTGATCTGCTGCGTCTGCACACCAACGGTGTTGACCACCTGCGAGAACATTTCGTTGATGCTGGTGGTGTTGCCACCCAGGACCTTGGCGGTCTGCAGCTGCGCCAGCTTCAGGCCGTTCTTGCCATTGGCGTTGCCTCCCGTGGCGTCGGCCAGGGCGATCTTGTTGGGATCGGTGATCACGACATTGAGGTCGCGCGCCGCGTCGCGTGTCGGCGACAGCGACCACTTGTCGCCGGCCTGCGGCGGCGCGGAGATCGTCAGGCGCACGCCCGCCTCGGCGTCCAGGTCCAGCGTGGCGGTCGGCGGCGTGCCGGTGGCCGGGCCGTTGTAGACCTGCGTGCCCTCGGGCATGCGCGTCACCATGTAGTTGGTGCCGTCGAAGGTAATGTCGTAGTCCTTGGCATTGATGTTGCCCACCGTGCCGAAGGTGCCCGAAATCTGGGCGTTGCTCTTGTTCTGCGCATTCGGCACGCCTTGGGGCTGGCCGATGCTGAAGTAGTCGCCACCGGGGTTGCCGTTCTGGTCCAGGCCCAGCTTGTGCTGCGCATTGAACGACAGCGCCAGGCCCACGGCCATCTGGCCGAGCTGGCTCTGCGTCACGTCCAGCGAGTTGGCGCGGAACTGCAGCAGGCCGCCGAGCTTGCCGCCGGTGACTTCGGTGTCGCCCAGCTCGACCGTGACGGTCTTGCCGCCGGCACCGGCCGGCAGCGTATAAGCCACCACCGTGCGGCTGATGTCCTTGGACGAGGGCACGGCCTGCAGCGGGTAGATAGTCTGGCCCGACAGCAGCGCCTGGCCGCCGGAAGCCAGCGAGATATTGAGCTTGTCGCCCTGCTCGTAGGTGGTGATGCCCACCAATTGGTTCAATTCGGAAACGGCCTGGTCGCGCTGGTCCATCAGGTCGTTGGGCGGCTGGCCGCCGGCCTTGGCGCGGGCAGCCGAAATCTGCTCGTTCAGGTCATTGATGCGGGCCAGGTAGCTGTTGGTCTGTTCGACCACGGTGCCAACCTGGGTGTTCAGGCCCAGGCGCTGGTTCTGCATTTCCTGGTAGGCCGAACGGATCTGGGTCGCCAGGCTGTTGGACTTGCCCAGCATGTCCGAGCGCGCGGCCGGGTCGGCGGGTGCATTGGCGGCCGTGTTCACGCCGGTGAAGAAGCCCGAAAGCGCCGGCGCGATGCCGACGGTGCGATCCGCGAACAGGTTGTTGACCTGCGAAATCTGATCGAACTGCGTCTGCAACTGGGCGCCGCTGCCCTGCGCGCCGACCAGTTGCTTGTACAGGAAGCTGTCGTAGCTGCGCACGACGGTGTCCACCTGGACGCCGCGCCCGATGAAGCCGTTGCTGGTGGCCTGGGCGCCGGCGGTCGAGGTCATGACGCGCTGGCGGTTGTAACCGACCGTGGTGGAGTTGTTGATATTGTGGCTGGTCGTGGCGATGCCCGCCTGCGCAGCGTTCAGACCGCCCAACGCCAATTTATACAGATTCATGCTGACATCGCCCCGTTTGTAACCGCTGCTGAAGGTGTGGATACCTGCTTAACGGCGAGAATTCGTCAAACTTTAGAGTCCATCGGGTTTTTGCGTAGATGCGCCGCGTGGCGCGCCCCGCAGCTGATTCATGATGCCAATCAGCTTCTGCGCGTACTGCGGATCGGTCGCATAGCCCGAGTTCTGGATACGGCGCGCCGCCTCGACTTCGTTGCGCGCCTGCGCCACCGTCTCGTAGCGCGGGCTGTTGCCGATCAGGCGCGCGTAGTCGGCGAAAGATTCTTCATACGACGAGTAAGCGCGGAAAGGTTGCGTCACCTTTTTCGCCACGCCGTCTTCGTATTCGGTCGTGAGCACGTGCACCACCTGCCCCTTCCAGCCGGCGCCGGCCTTGATGCCGAACAGGTTGTGGCTGGTGCGACCATCCGGATGCTTGATCTCGCGCTGTCCCCAGCCCGATTCCAGCGCCGCCTGGCCCAGGATCACGCGGGCCGGCACGCCGGATTGCTGCGCCGCCAGGTTGGCCGCGTGCGACATGCGCGACACGAAGCTGACCACATGTTCCGGCGCGCCCTCGGCCGCCGCCATGGCGCGGTCGCTGGCGCGGTTGTTGCGCAACACGCCCAGCAGCGCCGACACCTGGCGCGAGCCGCCCGTGGCGTAGTCCAGATCCGAGCCCTGGCCGATGCGCTTGACGGCGTCGGCCGACAACTCGCCCGGCTTGCCTTGTTTCATCTGCCCCAGGATGGCCTGCGACAGGCCGATGCCCGGCGTGGCCAGATGCAGCGCCAGCTGCTCGTCGGCCATGGATTGCATCATCTGCGACTGCTGTGAATCGAACAGCCCTTCCTTGGGCGTGGCCTCGCGCATGCGCTTGAGCATCATCTGCAGGAACAGCGCCTCGAACTGCTTGGCGACCTGCTTCTGCTGCGCGGTGCCGTCGGGATCGTGCTTGACGTCGCGCTTCAGGTCCGACAGGCGGCCCAGGTCGAAGACCGATTCCTGTCGCCCCGCCCGTCCCGCCCCGCCATTGATATAGGTCATGACGTCAGTTATCCATTGTGCCCACGGGGCCGCGCGGATCCGGCCTTGCCGGTCCGCCGCGGCGCCCCCTTCGAGGGGGAAGCGCGCAGCGCTTCGGGGGTGGGCTTTTCCATTAGATGATTTCGAGTTCGGCGCGCAGCGCGCCGGCGGACTTCATGGCCTGCAGGATGGCCAGCAGGTCCTGCGGCGTGGCGCCCAGCGCGTTCAGGCCCTTGACCACGTCAGCCAGGTTGGCGCTGGTGTTCACGCGCTGCAGCGAGCCGTTTTCCTGGCGCACCTCGATCTGCGTGTTGGGCACCACCACGGTCTCTCCCTGGGTGAAGGGCGTGTCGGGCTGCGACACCTGGTTCTGGCGGTTGATGATGACCGACAGGTTGCCGTGGGCCACTGCCGCTTCTTCGATCATCACGGTACGGTTCATGACCACCGAACCGGTGCGGGCGTTGATGATGACCTTGGCCACGGTGGGCGCGCGCGCCACCTGCACGTCCTCGATCTGCGACAGGAAGCGGGCCTGGGCCGACTGCTCCATGGGCGTGCGCACCTGCACCACCCGGCCGTCCAGCGCGGTCGCCGTGCCCTGGCCGAACTTGCGGTTCAGCGCCGTCACGACGTTCTGCGCGGTGCCGAAGTCGGTGTTGTTCATTTCCAGGTAGATATAGCCGTCGCGCGCGAACGTGGTCGGCACGCCGCGCTCGATGATGGCGCCGCCGCTGATGCGGCCGCCGTTGAGCTGGTTGATCTGCACGCTGGAACCGCCGGCCGAGGCGCCGGCGCCGCCGACCAGGATGTTGCCCTGGGCGATGGCGTAGACCTGGCTGTCCGCGCCCTTGAGCGGGGTCATCAGCAGCGTGCCGCCGCGCAGGCTCTTGGCGTTGCCCATGGAGGACACCACCACGTCCATCGTCTGGCCGGGCCGCGCGAAGGCTGGCAGCGTGGCCGTGACCATCACCGCCGCCACGTTCTTGAGCTGCATGTTGCTGCCGGCGGGCACGGTGATGCCCAGCTGCGACAGCATGTTGGTCAGGCTCTGCTGGGTGAACGGCGTCTGGCGCACCTGGTCGCCACTGCCGTCCAGGCCGACCACCAGGCCGTAGCCGATCAGCTGGTTGCCGCGCACGCCCTGGATCGACGCCAGATCCTTGAGCCGTTCGGCCTGCGCCGCGCCGGCGCCGGCCAGCAGGCTGGCCGCGAGGCAGGTGCGGGCAAGCAGGCGGAAAAGAGGATTCGAGTGTTTCATGTCAATAATCCATAGCCCTGCATGCCACCGGAAATGCAGCCACGACACGCCGAGGCCGTCACGAGCGGGGCCGCGCGGAGCCGGCTTTGCCGGTCCGCGGCGGCGCCCCCTTGAGGGGGAGGCGCGCAGCGCTTCGGGGGTGGGCTTTGTCTCATCAGAAGGGCGAGGCAATCAGGAAGAAGCGCTGCAGCCAGCCCATGGTCTGGACCTCGTCCATGACGCCCTTGCTGCGGTACTCGATGCGGGCGTCGGCCACCTGCGTGGACGACACCGTGTTGGTGCCGGTGATCGAGCGCGGATCGACCACGCCCGAGAAGCGGACATACTCGCTGCCGCGGTTGATCGCGATCTGCTTTTCGCCGGCGACCTGCAGATTGCCGTTGGACATCACGCCCACCACCGTGGTGGTGATGGTGCCGGTGAAGGCATTGTTGGCCGTGCTGTCGCCCTTGCCCTGCGACACGTTGCCGCCCTTGGCGTCGGTGTTCAGGTTGGCGTTGGCCCAGCTGTCCATGAAGGACGGCGCCGCCGCGATGCCCAGGTTGGCCGAGCCGCTGCGGTTGGTGTTGGTGGCGACGTTCTTGGACGCGTTGGTGCGTTCGTTGAGCACGATCGTCACGATGTCGCCCACGTTGCGCGGACGGCGGTCTTCGAACAGCGGATAGTTGCCGTAGGCAGTGGGCTGGTAGATCGAGCCCGTGGGCTGCATCGGCGTCGAGGGCGGCGGCGGCGGCGCGGCCGTGGTCGGCCCGGTCACCACCGGCTCCGGCGGAATCATGGCGCAACCGGCCACCAGCAAAGCCAGGGCCGCACTCGAAACCAGGCGCAGGACAGACATCGACATCACAGTTGGGTCAGGCGGGCCAGCATTTCATCGGACGTCTTGACGGCCTTGCTGTTCATTTCATAGGCGCGCTGGGTGGTGATCATGTTCACCAGCTCTTCGGCCACGTTGACGTTGGAGGTTTCCACGTACTTGTGCAGGATCGAACCGGCGCCGTCCACGCCCGGCTGCAGCAGGTTGGCCGGGCCGGAGGCGTCGGTTTCCAGGTACAGGTTTTCGCCGACGCTCTGCAGGCCGGTCGGGTTGATGAAGGTGGCGATCTGCAGCTGGCCGATCTGCACGTTGATGCCGGCCGCGCCGGGCTGGGTCACGGTGACGATGCCGTCGTTGCCAATGGAAATCGACAGTGCGTTGTCCGGCACGTTCATCGGCGGCTGGATCACATAGCCGCTGACCGTGGTCAGCTGGCCGTTCTGGTTGCGCTGCAGCGCGCCGTCGCGGGTGTAGGCCTGGGTGCCGTCCGGCAGCTCCACTTGCAGGAAGCCTCGACCGTTGATGGCGATGTCCAGCTCGCCGCCGGTGTTGTTCAGGCCGCCGGTGGTGTGGATGCGCTCGGTCGCGGCCACGCGCGCGCCGGTGCCCAGTTGCAGGCCAGAGGGCAGCTGGGCGGCGTCGCCCACCTGGGCGCCGGGCTGGCGCAACGTCTGGTACATCAGGTCCTGGAACACGGCGCGGCCGCGCTTGAAACCGTTGGTCGCGACGTTGGCCAGGTTGTTGGAAATGACGTCCATGGAGGTCTGCTGCCCTTCCAGGCCGGTCTTGGCGATCCACAGCGAACGCATCATGATTTGGTACTCCTGGGTCGGCGGCCCCGGGGCCGCTCGTGCAATGGGTTATTCGGTTCAGGCGCCGGCGGACAGGATGCCGTTCGCGCGTTCGGCGTTGCGGTCAGCGTGCTGGAGCACCTGCATCTGCTGCTCGAAGCGGCGGGCGTTCTCGATCATGCCGACCATGGCGGTCATCGGATTGGTGTTGCTGCCTTCCAGCACGCCGGACAGCAGCCGCAAGGACGGATCCACCTGCGACGGCGGCGCAGGCTGGCCGTTCACCGGCGCCATACGGAACACGCCGTCGTCGCCGTGCACCAGCTGCGCCTCGGGCAGGCTGGTCATCTTGATCCGGCCCAGGTTCAGGATATTGTTCGGCGCGTCGCCCGCGCCGATGGCGGTGATGGTGCCGTCCGGGGAGATGGTCAGCGCGGCCTGGTCGGGCACGTCGATCACGCCGCCCTGATCGGACACGATGGGCTGGCCCAACGAGGTCTGCAGCTGGCCGTTGATGCCCACCTGCAGGCTGCCGCCGCGCGTGTAGGCCTCGCCCTGGGGCGTCTGCACCGCGAACCAGCCGTTGGAGCTGGCCAGCGCCACGTCCATCTCGCGGCCCGTGGTCTGCATATTGCCCATCTCGAAGTTGTTGCGCGGCGTGGAGGCCACGGTCGAGACGCGCGTCGGCAGGCTCACGCCGTCCGTCACCGGCACCGAGCGGTACATCGCGATCTGCTCGCGAAAGCCCGTCGTGTTCACGTTGGCCATGTTGTTGGCGAGCACGGACTGATGCTCCGTGATCCGCGCCGCGCCGTTCATGGCGGTGTAAATAATCCGATCCATTCGTCTATTCCGTGGCCGCAAACACGACCAATTAACTCAATCACCAAATCAAGAACTCCACCCTCCACCGGCAACCGGTGCCCCTCAATCGGGGCCGCGCGGATCCGGCTCCGCCGGTCCGCCGTCGGCGCCCCCCTGGGGGGGAAGCGCCGCAGGCGCTTCGGGGGGGGATTACTTAATATTCATCAAGACCTGCATGATTTCGTTCTGGGTCTTGATCGTCTGCGAGTTCGCCTGATAGGTGCGCTGCGCGATGATCATGTTGACCAGTTCCTTGCTCATGTCCACGTTGGAGGCCTCGGTCGCCTGGCCCACCACCTTGGACAGGCCGTTGTTGCCCGGCTGACCCAGAATCGGCTGGCCGGACGCGCCGGTTTCCTTCCAGGCGTTGTTGCCCACCGGCTGAAGGCCCTGCAGATTGGCGAAGTCGGCCAGCACGATGGTGCCGACGTTGGCGTTCTGGCCATTGGTGTAGCCGGCCATCAAGCTGCCGTCCGGGTTGATGCTGATGCCGCGGAACTCGCCCGAGGTATAGCCGTCCGGGGTGCCCTTGAACGCATACGGGCTGCCGTACTGCGTGGTGCCGGTGTAATTGATGGCGATGTTCAGCGGGTTGGCCGGCGTGGTGGCGCCGCCCGGATTGGCGAAGGTCAGGTTCACCGTGGTGGCGCTGGTCATCATGCCGGCCTTGTTGAAGGTGAACTGCGTCGGGTTGCCCCAGACGCCGCCGGCTTGCGTGGTCGGCGCCATGGCCTGGCCGTCGATCGAATAGTAGACCTCGTAGACGCTGTTGCCCGCGGCGTCGGCGGGGCGCTTGACGAAGTACTGCATCACCTGGTGCGAGTTGCCCAGCGAGTCATAGACCGTCATGGGCGAGGCATTGGTATAGCTGTTGGTGACCTTGGGATCGAAGGGCTTGCCGATTTCGGTCACGGCCGCCGTGTAGTTCACGTAGCCAGGCACCAGGGCGATGTCGCCCGTGGTGATGGCGCCCGCGGCATCGATGGTGATCAGGTTGGGCGCCGCGCCATAGGTGCCGGCGGCCGGCGCGGGCGCGTTCCAGACCACGGCGCCCGTGCCGCTGCGGGTGAAGGTGTAGGTGGTGGCCGGAGACGGCGGCGTGGTGCCCGTCATCGTCACCGAACCGTTGACCGCCGGGGTCACCACGGTGGTGGTCGCGTAGACCACCTTGGCGTTGCCGTCCAGGTTGGCCACGCTGGTGGCGGTAGTGGTGGCCTTGGGCGCCACGTTGGCGGTGGGCAGTTGCAGCTCGACCGGGTTGGCGCCGATCGCGTTCGCCGGATAGCCGGTCAGGCGGTAGCCCTGGGCGTTGACGATGAAGTTATTCTTGTCGACCTGGAATTCGCCGTTGCGGGTGTACATCACCCCGCCGCCGGAATCGGTGACGCGGAACATGCCCTTGGGGCCGTCGATGGCGATGTCATATTCGCCCCCGCCGCCGTTGATCGTGCCCACGGTGAAACGCTGCGTGATGCCGGACACCTTGGTGCCCAGGCCCACGCGCGAGCTGGCGTAGACGTCCGCGAACGTGGCCGAGCCGGACTTGAAGCCGACGGTGCCCGAGTTGGCGATATTGTTGCCGATCACGTCCAGGTTCTGCGCAGCGGCGTTCAAGCCGCTCAATCCTTGTCCGAAGCCCATGTTTTCTCTCGCTGATTCCTAGTAGTCCGAAACCGCCGCGTCCGCGCCGGCGCCTGTGTCTATATATATAGAGGTACGAATGCGGCGCTCAGGCGCCGATCACCTTGCGCACATCCAGCATGCTGGTCTGGCCGTCCAGGCCCAGGTCCAGTCGCAGGCCGTTGGTCGAGTAAGCCACGCTCTTGACCTTGCCGTAGCTCAGCATTTCGGCGGCGACCTTCTTGCCCTCGGCGTCCGAGGCGGTGACCGACACCGTGTAGGCGCCCGCTTCCATCGGCACGCCCGCGTCGTTCTTGCCGTCCCAGTCCAGCGTGTACACGCCGACCTTCTTCTCGCCCAGTTCCATCGTGCGGATCACGGCGCCGTTGGCGTCCGAGATCCGGACCTGCACCTTGGCGGCGTCCTTCTGCAGATCGATGCCGTAAGGCGTGACCACGCGGCCCTCGGGGTTCTGCGCGTCCACCCCGACCTTGACCTTGGAGCCGGGCACCAGCACGCCCTTGCCGATCATGGCCACGGCGTTCATCGATTGCGACACGTCGATCTGGCCGCCAATCGACAGCAGCGTGTTCTTCAGGTTGGTGATGCCTTCGACCGTCGAGATCTGCGCCAGCTGGGACGTCAGTTCGGCGTTCTGCATCGGGTTCAGCGGATCCTGGTTCTTCATCTGCGTGATCAGCAGCTTGAGGAACTGATCCTGCAGGCCCTTGGCGGTGTTCAGGCCACTGGCGCCGGTCTGCGCCAGGCCCAGCCCGGTCTTGCTGGTGGATTGGTCGATTACGGTCATGAACTCGTTCTCTGGTTATCCCGCGCGGGCGGCGCGGCGCGCGGAAATGGGGGATCAGGATTGGCCGATGGTCAGCGTTTTCTGCATCAGGCTCTTGGCGGTGTTGAGCACCTCCACGTTGGCCTGATAGGAACGCGACGCGGCGATCATATTCACGGTTTCGGCCACCGGATCCACGTTGGGCATGCTGACGTAGCCCTGGGGGTTGGCCATCGGATGCTTGGGGTCGTAGACCATCTTGAGCGGCGACGGGTCCTGGACCACGCCAGCCACGCGCACGCCGCCGATTTCCTGCCCCAGCGCCTGGTTCGGCGCCGGATCGACCTGAAACACGACCTGGCGGGCGCGATACGGCTGGCCGTCGGGACCGACGACGCTGTCGGCGTTGGCCATGTTGCTGGCGGCCACGTTCATGCGCTGCGACTGCGCGTTGAGCGCCGAACCGGCGATGTTGAAAATGCTCAGCAAGGACATTGCCCAATGCTCCCTTAATAAATCAGTAGACCAACATACCCGCGACATACTGCACAGGTCTCGCTCCATCCAGGCCACGCGGAGCCGGCTTTGCCGGTCCGCCGTGGCGCCCCTGGAGGGGGAAGCGCGCAGCGCTTCGGGGGTGGGCTTCACCCCTAGTCTTGAATCGCGGCCATCATGCCCTTGATGCGGCTGGACAGAATCTGCATGCTGCTTTGGTAGTGCAAGGTGTTGTCGGCGAACTGCACGCGCTCCACGTCCATTTCCACCGTGTTGCCGTCCATGCTGGGCTGGTACGGCAGCCGGTACAGCAGGTCGGTCGGGCCCTGCGAGACAGCCTTGGCCGGGATGTGGCGGGCCGAGGTCAGCGTCAGCGAGGTGTCGGCCAGGCGCTTGCTGCCTTCCATGGCGGTCTGCATCGCCGTGCGGAAGTCAAAGTCGCGCGCCTTGTAGTTCGGCGTGTCGGCGTTGGCGATGTTGGAGGACAGCACTTCCTGGCGCTGCGCGCGCAGCGCCAGCGATTGCTGGAAGAAGCGGAAATCCTCGTTGAGCCTGTCTAGCATCGGGGTGCCTTGTGGGGTGCGTGGCGGTACGGATCTGAAAACAGCCAGGGACGAGGCACGGGCCTTTATCCCATTGGATGACGGCATCATAGGGTCCGGCCGGCCGCCACAATCAGCCAAATAACCCGCCATTTCTCACGCAATTCACCTATTGCCCGGCAGGGCCCGCCTCTACAATGAGCCCATGACGACTTGCTCCCGCCTCGCTGCCCACGCGCTCACCCTCGGCCTGTTGCTGCCGGGGTCCGTGGCCGTGGTCCAGGCACAGGAAACCGCCTTCCAGGCGCCCGAGGCAATCGCGGCGACCGCGCTGTCGTATCTGCAGGAACAGCTCTCGGCCCTGCCCGGCCAGCCGTCCATCACCATCGACCCGCCCCGCAACGAGCGCCTGGCGCCTTGCGAGGCCATGTCCCCGTTTTTACCGTCCGGCATGAAGCCGCGCTCGCGGATGACCGTGGGCATCCGCTGCACCGCGCCCAAGGCCTGGACCGCCTATGTCCAGGCCAGCGTCAGCGTGCCGGGCCAGTACTATGTCGCCTCGCGCACGATCGCGGCCGGCCAGGCCCTGACCCCGGCCGACCTGGCGCCGCGCGACGGCGACCTGGTCGCCCTGCCCCCGGGCGCGATCACCGATCCGGACACGGTGGCCGGCATGACGGCGGCCTATCGGATCACCGCTGGCCAGCCGATCAAGGGCGCCGCCCTGCGCAACGCCCAGTCCGTTGTGCGCGGCAGCAGCGTCCGGATCAATGCCGTCGGCAAGGGTTTCATGGTCAGCAGCGAAGGCCAGGCGCTGGACAACGCCGCGCCGGGCGCCACCGTCCAGGTGCGCATGCCCAGCGGACAGGTGGTCAGCGGCGTGGTCCGCAATGCAGGGCTGGTTGAAATGCACTTGTAGGCAAGGATTGCAGGGAATGTTACATATCGTGTTGCGCCAGCGGGCCGGCTACCCTAAAGTTCCTTCCGGCCCTGTCGTTACAGAGGCATGAGTAGGCGGAACCGTCGCAAATCGACCCGGGACGCCCTGCGGAGATCATCTTGAAAATCAACTCGACCACCAACCGGCCCATTTCGGCCGACGCCGTCGGCGCCCGCCCCGAAGCCGCGGCCGCGCAGGCCTACGGCGCCGTTGCCGGCGGCGGCGCCAGCAGCTCGCAAGTCGCGCTCAGCTCGGCTTCGCGCAAGCTGCTCGCGCTGCAGGAAGGATCGAACGACATCAACGTCGAACGCGTGGCCTCCATTCGCGCCGCCATCGCATCGGGACAGCTGAAGATCGACACCGGCCGCATCGCCGACAGCCTGATCGCCAGCGCCCGCGACCTGCTGAAATAGCCTCCCTTTCACGTCCGCCATCGCCCTGACATCATGAGCACCGTCGAATCCCTGCAAGCCTGCATGAAGCAGGAAGACGCACTGATCACCGAGTTCGCCGCCATCCTGGAGGCTGAAACCGAGGTGCTGGTGGGTCCGGGAGACATCGACGCGCTGCATGACATCACCGAGCGCAAGAGCGGCATCGCCTACAAGCTGGTGGAATTGAGCCAGACGCGCGATGCGTTGCTGGCCGAGATCGGCCTGCCCGCCGGCCATGCCGGCACCGAACAGGCCGCCGCGCAGCACCCGCAGCTGTCGGGCGTGTGGCAAGCCCTGCTGAGCAAGTCGGCATCGGCCAATGAAATCAATCTGCGCAACGGCGCCCTGATCGACGTGCACCTGCGCTATACCCAGCAGTCGCTGGACGCGCTGCGCGGACTGGGCGGCGGGCCGGCCAGCACCTCGACCTACGACGCCCAGGGCCGCGGCACGCGCAGCGCCCCGGGCCGCAAGCCCATCGTCGCCGGCTGAACGCCGGGAACGACGCACCCCTTCCCTTTCCCCGCCTTGCCGCCAAGGGCGCGCCTCAGCCGCCGTCGGCCATCTCCAGCATCGCGTACATCTTCAAGAGCGCCACCGGCAGCATGCGGCCGGTCAGCTTGACGCGATCCACGCCAGCCACGCCCGACAAGGGCCCCCTGACCACCTCCGCCGCCGGCGAATGCGCCAGCTGCCAGCAGGCGGCGGCCAGCTGGCCGGCCATCAAGGCCTGGCGCGCCAGCGCATGGGCGCCATCGACGGCCGGCAGGGCCTGCCAGGCATTGGCCATGTAGCGAAAGCCCGCCTTGGCCTCGTCCTGCAACACCAGCCAACGCGCGACCATGCCGGCATCCGCCTGCGAGGCCGGCAGATTGGTCAGGCCGAAGAACTGCGCCGCCACTTCGCCGCTGACCGTATCGATCAAGCGCGCGCACACCAGCCGCACCGGGGATTCGCCGGCCCGGCCCGGCAGGCCGATCTCCGTGCCCGAGGCCCAGAGCGCCAGCGGCGCCGCGCGGCCGCCGGCCACCGGACGCAGGCCCGGCATGTCGCCGGGCTGCCCGACCGGCAGATAGCCCACGCTCTTGCCCACGGCATTCAGATTGGTCGGACATTCGTCCTGGATCACGCGCAGGCCGCCCGGACTGCGGGCCACCCAGGACACGCCCTGCTCCGTGAGCGCGGACCAGAGCGACGAGGTGCCCGCCTCCAGCATGTGCACCAGCGGCACCTGGCCGAGCTGCCCGCCCAGCCAGCGCACGCGCGCCCCCAGCGCCGCGGCCGGATCCGGCTGCGCGGCCGCGCCCGGCGCGAACGAGGACAGCATGCCGTGGGCCAGCGCCAGCTGCTGCGCCGGCGCAGCCAGCGCGGCGCCCCGGTCGCTCATCAGCATGGAACCCAGCAGCGTGCCTCCCGGCAGGTTGTCGCCCTTCATGCCGACCTTGCCGTGCATGACCAGCAAATGCCGTCCGCAGACGGCGGAGAATTCACGCCGCGCCATCGCCAGCGGCTCGTCGGCCAGCGCCGACAGGCTGGAACCCGCGCCGTCGCTGACGTACTCGCGCCAGGACGCGCGCGCCCGGGCGCAGGCCAGGTCGCTGTCCAGCCAGTTCAGCGTATCGTCCAGATTCTGCGCCGCCTCGACCGCAGCCGCCCCGCCCTGCGGCCGCAGGATGGCCGAGGCCAGCAACTGCCGGCGCCGCGCCGGGTCGACGGCCGGGGTTTCCTTGGCTGAGGACCACAGCGACGCCAGGTCCGCCTCGCTCGGGGTATAGAGCGCGCGGGCGCGCTCCACCATGGCGAAGGCGCGGTCGATCAATGCGTCGGGACGCGCCAGCTCCAGGTGCTCGGGCACCTTCTGGCCGACCGACATGTAATGGATCGGCAGGCGGTGGCGGATGGCCGTGTCCAGCGCCGCGCCCAGGCGCGAGGCTTCGTCCAGCTTGGTGATGATGCAGCCGGCCACGTCCTCGCCCACGCCGTTGCGATAGGCGTGCGCCACCTCGTCCAGCGTGTCGCCCTGGCTGGCGGCGTTGAGCACCAGCAGGCGACGCACCATCTTGCCGGCGTCGCACAGCATCGCGGCCTGCTCGGCCACGTGGCGGTCGCGCTGGCTGATACCGGTGGTGTCGATCAGCACGATCTTGCGGCTGCCCAGCTCGGCCAGCAGGCGACGCAGCTCGCCGGCGTCGCGCACGGAATGCGTGGGCACGCCCATCAGGCGCCCGTAGATCTGCAGCTGTTCCAGCGCGCCGATCCGGAAATTGTCGGTCGTCAGCATGGCGACCTGGTCGCGGCCCTCGCGCGCGACGCAACGCGCCGCCAGCTTGGCCAGCGTGGTGGTCTTGCCCACGCCGGTGGGACCAACCAGCGCGTACACGCCGCCGCTCAGGAACGTATCCTCCGAGCCCAGCACCGGCAGGTGCGTGACCAGTTCGTTGCGCGCCCAGGCCAGCGCGGCGTCGGCGTCCAGCCCCTCGGGCATGCGCTCGACCAGCGTGCGGACCAGCTTGGTGCTGAAACCCGCGTCCAGCAGGCTGCGGAACAGCGCCGCGCCGGCCGGTTCGCGGCCGGGCCCCTGGCGTCCGCCCCAGAGCAGGCCGTCCATGCGGCTTTCCAGCGCGCCGCGCAAGGCGCTGATCGCGCTCTGCAGGCCGGCGGCCGTATCTGCCGGCAAGGCGCCCGGCGGCAACGCCAGCCCCTGGGGCATCGGCGCATCGGGCATGCGGGCCATGGGCGCGGCGGGCGGCTGCGGCGCAGCGGCGCGCGGCGGCGCGGGCGGGGCCGCGTGCATGGGCACGGCCGGCGCGGCGGGCGAGACCGGCGGCCGGGCCACGGGTTGCGCGGCCGGCTGTGCATGGGCTTGCGGCGCGGCCCGATAC
>NZ_JCBANG010000113.1:0-17960 GCF_059760905.1 Achromobacter sp. 1011811831 | reverse complement strand
GCCCTGTGAGGGGCCGGCCCGTTTTTTCGCCTGCCGATGCCGGCCGGGCGGGGCGCTGCGTCAGGCGCGTTTCTTGGCGATGAGGCCGACCACGAAGAGCACGATGATGGCGCCCACCACCGAGGCGATCCAGCCTGCCGGCTCGCCGTCGTGGTACCAGCCGAGCTGACGGCCGAGGAAGCCGGCGACCACCGAGCCGATGATGCCCAGGATGGTGGTCATGACGATGCCCATGGGCTGGTCCCCGGGCATGACGGCGCGGGCGATCAGGCCGACGATGAACCCGACGATGATCATGATGATGATGCTCATGCGCGTGCTCCTTGCGTAAGGAAAAGGTTGCGATGCGTCCCGATCATACTCATGCGCCGCGTTCAGGGGGTGTAACAACACGTATGCGGGGCGCGCCCGCAACATGCTGCGCTGCATCGCGCACGGTTGGCATCAGGACGTGATATCGATTAGCTGCCGGATGTCGCGGGTGAGCGCCTCGATGCTGTCGGTCTCCGACGCCAGCAGCCGCGCGCGGCCCTTGTTGTCGAAAATGTACACGCCGCGGCTGTGGGTCACGTCGTAGATCTCGGCGTCGTCGCCGGGCTTGGGCTTTTCGATCTGGTAGGCGACGCGGTAGCGGCGCGCCAGGTCGGCGATCTGCTTTTCGTCGCCGGTCACGCCGATGGCGTTCTTGTTGAACGCGTCCACATAGGCCTGCAGGATGTCGGGCGTGTCGCGATGCGGATCCACGCTGACGAACACGATGCGCACGTCGCGCGCCTTGTCGCCCAGGTTCTGCAGCACGGCGGTCAGCTGGGCCATGGTGGTGGGGCAGATGTCCGGGCAGCTGGCGTAACCGAAGAACAGCAGCACGGTCTTGCCTTTCAGGTCGTCGCTGCTGACGGTCTTGCCGCCCGCGCCGGGCAGCGAGAACTTCAGGTCGGGCAGGTGGCCCTTGACGTCGTACAGGGTCCAGTTCACGTTCCGGTCGCCGCAGGCGGCGAGCAGCATGAACAGGGTCAGCAGCAGGCCGCGCCAGGCGCGGCCGGAAGTGAGGTGTCTCATGTATCCCAAGGCCGGTCGAGAAAGATAAACCCGTCGATTCTACCCGCATGCCGGGGGCGGGCGCGCCGGGCGCCCGCGCACCGCTTGCGTTGGCGCAAGCCCGCCGCGCGCCGGCGGGTGCGTTTGTGAAGTTTTGTCGGGGCTTTGTCGTGAAAAGCGTTTTCGGGCCCGATGGGGGCGCCGGCCGGAATATATTCAGCCATCAGTCAGATTGATGGCTGCAAGCACACGAAGGCTGGGCCATGCGCTACCCGTACTATCCATACTTTCCCGTCGTCCTCGACATTCTTCATTCGCGCGCCGCCGAGCAGGTGCTGGACGCGCCTTGCGGCACCGGCTGGCTCGGCGACAACCTGCATGCGACGGCCCGGCGCAGCGTCGAACTGGACGGCGTGGGGCTGTGGGAGTTTCCCGAAGCCGGCGGCGGCTACCGCGAGGTCACCGAGCATGACCTGGAAACGCCGCTGTTGCTGAATCGCCAGTACGACGCCGCCGTCTGCTGCGAAGCCATCCACCTGGTGACCAATCCCGGCGTGCTGGTCGACAGCCTGCGGCGCGCGCTGCGGCCGGGCGGCACCGTGGTCATCACCACGCCCAACACCTGGTACTTCCGTTCGCGCCTGCAGTTCCTGCTGCGCGGCTTCCATTCCGGCTTCCGGCCCATGGTGGGCCGCCAGCGCGGGCAGGACTACATCACGTATTTCCCCTGGAGCTACCCGCAGTTGCATCTGCTGCTGTCGCACTACGGCTACGTGGACATCACGCTGCACGAGGTCGACGAGGTCAAGCCCAAGCGCCTGCTGGAGCATCTGCTGGCGCTGCCGTCGCGCCTGTACTACCGGCAGCGGATCAAGCGCGCGGAAAGCGAGGAAGCGCGGCAGTTCTGGCGCGAAGCCGCGCGCGACCAGTCGGTGCATGGCCGCTGGCTGGTGGTGTCGGCGCGGCGGCCGGTCGAGGACATGACGGCCTGACAGGGACGGGCCGCAGGCGCGCATGCCGTGGCGCTGCGCGGCCCGCGCAGTCCCGGCGCACGCAAAGACGGCCCGCGTGCGCGGGCCGTCTTGTCCTGCAACCTGCGTCGTCGCGTCAGGCGGCGCTCATGCCACTGTGGCGCAGCAACGCATCGATGCGCGGCGCGCGGCCGCGGAAGGCGGCGAAGGAGTCCGCCGCCGGACGCGAACCGCCCACCGCCAGCACTTCGCGGCGGAAGCGCGCGCCGGTCTCCGGGTCCAGCGTGCCCTGCGCCGAGCCGGACGGCTGGCTGGCGGCGGCTTCCTCGAAGGCCTCGTAGGCGTCGGCCGACAGCACCTCGGCCCACTTGTAGCTGTAGTAGCCGGCGCCATAGCCGCCGGCGAACAGGTGCGAGAAGGCATGCGGCAGCCGGTGCCAGGCGGGCGGGAACAGCACCGCGACTTCCTGGCGCACTTCCTGCAGCAGGGCCAGCACCTGGGCGATGGAAATGCCCTGGGCGCGGTCGTGCATCAGCATGTCGAACAGCGCGAACTCGATCTGGCGCACGGTCTGCATGCCGCTCTGGTAGTTGCGTGCCGCGATCATGCGGTCGTAGAGCGCGCGCGGCAGCGTCTCGCCGGTGTCGGCGTGGGCCGACAGCTTCTGCACCACGGCCCATTCCCAGCAGAAGTTCTCCATGAACTGCGAGGGCAGTTCGATGGCGTCCCATTCCACGCTGGAGAAGGCGGCGGCGCCGGGCTCGTCCACTTCCGACAGCAGCGCGTGCAGCGCATGGCCGGTCTCGTGGAACAGCGTGATCACGTCGTCATGCGTCAGCACGGCGGCGCGCTCGCCGTTGGGGCGCGAGAAGTTGCAGGTCAGGTAGGCCACCGGCGTCTGCAGGCGTCCGCCGGCCAGGCGGCGGGTGCGCTCGCTGTCGACCCAGGCGCCGCTCTGCTTGCCGGCGCGGGCATACAGGTCCAGGTACAGATGGCCGATCAGCGCGCCCTCGGGGCTTTCCACGCGCACGCCGCGCACGTCGGCGTGCCAGGACGACACCGGCGTTTCCACCAGGCGCACGTTGAACAGGGTCTCGATGACCTCGTACAGGCCGGCCAGCACGCGCGGCTCGGTGAAGTACTGCTTGACCTCGTCTTCCGAGTAGGCGTAGCGCGACTCGCGCAGGCGCTCGGAGGCGTAGGGCACGTCCCAGGGCTGCAGCTCGGCCAGGCCCAGCTCGGCGTCGGCGTAGGCGCGCAGTTCGGTCAGGTCGCGCTGCGCGTAGGGCTTGGCGCGCGCGGCCAGGTCGCGCAGGAACTCGGTGACTTCGTGGGCGTCGCGCGCCATGCGGGTCTGCAGGCGCAGCGCGGCGAAGGTGCCCAGGCCCAGCAGGCCGGCTTCCTCGGCGCGCAGCGACAGCAGTTCTTCGATCAGCGGCGAGTTGTCGTACTGCGCGTCGCCCTGTTCCGACGCGACGGTGCCATAGCCGCGGTACAGCGCCTCGCGCAGGCCGCGGTCGCGGGCGTACTGCATCACGGGCAGGTAGCAGGGCATCTTCAGCGTCAGCTTCCAGCCCGGCTTGCCGTCTTCCTCGGCGGCGGCGCGGGCGGCGGCCAGCACGTCGGCCGGGATGCCGGCCAGGCGCGCTTCGTCCTCGACGAACAGCGACCAGGCGTCGATGGCGTCCAGCACATTCTCGGAGAACTTCTGCGAGGACTGGGCCTCGCGGTCGGAAATGGCGGCGTAGCGCTCGCGGTCGGCGCCCTGCAGCTCGACGCCGCTCAGCCGGAAGTCGCGCAGCGCCATCTCGACGATGCGGCGGCGCACCGGCGTCCAGGCGGCGAAGTCCGGCGCGGCGGCCAGGCGCTGGTATTGCTTGTACAGGCCCTCGTGCAGGCCGACCCAGGTGGAGAATTCGGTGACCAGCGGCAGCGCGGCGTTGTAGGCCTCGCGCAGCTCGGGCGTGTTGACCACGGCGTTCAGGTGGCCCGCCACCGACCAGGCGCGCCACAGGCGCTCGGACGCGGTGTCCAGCGGCTCGGCCACGGCTTCCCAGGTGGCCGGCAGCGACGGGTCGGCGGCGTGCTCGACGGCCTGGCGCGCGATGCCTAGCAGTTCCTCGACGGCGGGCACGATGTGCGCCGGCGTGACGGCCGCGTAGTCGACCAGGTCGGAGACGGGGGCAAGCAGGGGATTCTGGGTCATGGCGGTAGCGGGTGGGGTAGGGGTTGCGGGGCGCGGAGGATGGCGGCGCGGCATATGCCTAACAGGTAGGGGCGATCGGCCCGAACGCAAGGGCAGGATAGAACATCCTGTGCCGTCGCGCTGGCAGGGAGGGGGGATCCGCCCGCCCGCCGGGCCGCGACGGGCCGGGATCGGGCGGGCGGAAGCAGGGCCGGACGGCCCCGGTCGCTCAGGCGGTCAGCCCGGCCGCGCGCTCGGCGGCCTCGACCGTGTTGACCAGCAGCATGGCGATGGTCATGGGGCCCACGCCGCCCGGCACGGGCGTGATGGCGCCGGCCACCTGGCTGGCGGAGGCGAAGTCCACGTCGCCGCACAGCTTGCCGTCGGCGCCGCGGTTGATGCCCACGTCGATGACGACGGCGCCCGGCTTGATCATCGAGCCGTCGATCATGCCCGGCTTGCCGGTTGCCACGACCAGCACGTCGGCGCGGCGCGTCTGCGCGGCCAGATCGCGGGTCTTGGAGTTGCAGATCGTGATGGTGGCGCCCGCCTGCAGCAGCAGCATGGCCATGGGCTTGCCGACGATGTTGCTGGCGCCCACGATGACGGCCTCGGCGCCGCGCAGGGCCACGCCTTCGGATTCCAGCATCTTCATCACGCCGTAGGGCGTGCAGGGGCGGAACAGGGGCTGGCCGGTCATGAGCAGGCCGGCGTTGCTGACGTGGAAACCGTCCACGTCCTTTTCGGCGGCGATGGCCTCGATGACCTTGTGGGCGTCCATGTGCTTGGGCAGCGGCAACTGCACCAGGATGCCGTGGATGGCCGGATCGCGGTTCAGCGTGTCGATGCGGGCCAGCAGCTCGGCCTCGGTCATGTCCGCCGGGTACTGCTCTTTCACGGAATGCAGGCCGGCCTTTTCGCAGGCGGCGACCTTGTTGCGCACGTACACCTGGGAGGCGGGGTCTTCGCCCACCAGCACCACGGCCAGGCCGGGGCGGGCGCCTTGCGCGGCCAGCGCGGCAACGCGCTGGGCGACTTCTTCGCGGATGCGCTGCGAGAGCGCGACGCCGTCAATGATTCTTGCTGTCAATTGGCAACCTCCGCGCTGTGCGCTTCGGTATTCGCCTTGGGAGCGGCCCGGCGGCTCATGCATGCGCCTCCGGCTTGGCCAAGGCGACCTTCATCAGGTCTGCTACGGTGGTCACTTCAAGTTTTTCCATGATGTTGGCGCGGTGCGCCTCGACGGTCTTGATGCTGATGCCCAGGTCGTCGGCGATCTGCTTGTTCAAGCGGCCGGCGACGATGCGCTCCAGCACCTGCTGCTCGCGCGCGGTCAGGCGCGCCAGCATGGCTTCGTGGTCTTTCTGGGCCTGGTGCTTGCTGACGCGCTGCGTCGCCTGCTCCAGCATGCGCGCCACGATCTCGCGCAGGTCCGATTCGTTGAACGGTTTTTCGAGGAAGTCGACCGCGCCCTTCTTCATGGTGGACACGGCCATGGGCACGTCGCCGTGGCCGGTGATGAAGACGATGGGCAGAGGGGCGTTGCGGGCGATCAGCTGTTCCTGCAGTTCCAGGCCGCTCATGCCGGGCATGCGCACGTCGGCGATCAGCACGCCGATCTGGGCCGGATCGTAGTCTTCCAGGAAGGACTCGCCGCTGGCGTAGGCACGGACGCGATAGCCATTGGCCTCCAGCAGCCAGCGCAGCGAATCGCGGACCGCTTCGTCGTCGTCAACAATGAATACCGTGCTCGACAGGTGGGGCGTGTTCATGCGTGCAACTCCTCTGACTGGTCATTCTGGGCCTGCGGCTGGGGTGCAGCGCAGGGCAGGGTAAAGCGGAAAATGGTGCCGCCGGCGGGATTGGGGTCTGCCCACAGGCGGCCATGGTGCGATTCGATAATGGTACGGCAGATATTCAGCCCCATGCCCAGGCCCTGGGACTTGGTGCTGAAGAAAGGTTCGAACAGGCGTTCGGGCTCGGCCAGGCCGTGGCCGCGGTCGACCACGGCCACTTCGATGTGCTGCTCGTGCAGGATCACGGCCACCTTGAGCTCGTCGGATTCGCTCTTTTCCATGGCTTCCAGGCCGTTCTTGAGCAGGTTGAGCAGCACCTGTTCGATCAGGATGGGGTCGGCCAGCACGTCCGGCGCGTTGGACGGCACGAAGCTGTCGATGCGGATGCGGCGCTTGCGCGCATCGATCTCGGCGAAGCCGATGGCGTTGTCGACGATGCGGCCGATGGCCACGCGCTGGCGGCGCGGCTCGCTGCGCTTCACGAATTCGCGGATGCGGCTGATGATCTTGCCGGCGCGCTCGGCCTGCGAGGCGGCCTTTTCCAGCGCCGGCAGCAGCATGTTGGGGCTGGTGTGGCCGGCCTTGACCAGGGCCACCGCGCCCATGCTGTAGTTGGCGATGGCGGTCAGGGGCTGGTTCAGCTCGTGCGCCAGCGACGAGGCCATCTCGCCCATGGTGGTCAGGCGGCTGGTCAGCTGGATCTTCTCCTGCTGCACGCGCGAGGCTTCCTCATGCGTGCGGCGCTCGGTGATGTCGCGCGCCACCTGCATGCGCACGCGGCGGCCGTCGGTCCAGGCCAGCATGCGGTGATGCACCTCGAACCAGCGCTGCACCGAAGGCGCGAACACTTCGACGGATTCGTCGGTGAAGCGGCCGCGGCGGCCGGCCAGCAGCTCGTCGTGGCCGCCGGTCTGGGCGCCGAACACGCGGCGGTAGGTGCGGTTGGCGAACAGCAGCTCCAGGCCGTCGTGGGTGTCGGCCGTGACCGAGATGGCGTCGTCCAGGCCTTCCAGCACCGTCATGAAGCGCTCGTGCGCGGCGGTCAGCGCCTCGCGGATGCGCTTGGGCTCGGTGATGTCGGTCATGGAGGTCATCCAGCCGATCTGGTTGCCGTTGGGATCCAGCAGCGGCGACACGTACATGCGGGCGGTGAAGCGCGAGCCGTCGCGGCGCTGGGCCTCGACTTCCAGGCCGCTGCTGGGCGTCTTGCCCGACATCAGCACGTCCAGCGTGTGCTGGTGCTGTTCGTGGCGGCCGGGCACCCAATAGGGGAAGGGCGGGCTGCGGCCGATCAGGTCGGCCTCGTTCCAGCCGATCATGCGGCAGAAGGCGGGGTTGACGTAGGCGATGCGGCCTTCCATGTCGAGCACCCGCATGCCGGTGGACATGGAGTTCTCCATGGCGCGGCGAAAGCCGGTCTCGGCGATCAGCGCGGCCTCGGCCGTCGAGCGGAAGCGCGTGTAGCGCCACAGCATCAGCAGGCTGATGATGATCACGCAGGACAGCGCCAGCACCACCCAGAGCAGCCGTTGCTGGCGCATTTCCTGGTCGATGGTGACGAACATGACGCTGTCGTCGTGGATGCGTTGCAGCCAGAAGAACACCGCCATCACACAGACATAAAGGATCAGCACCAGGGCTGGCGTGACCCAGTACACCCCGCGGCGGCGCGTGCGGGCGTGGTCGTGGAATGGGGTGGGGATGTTGGACTTGGGCGCGCTGGACATGGAATTCGGGCCAGATAGACCCGGCATTTTAGTGCGTGTTGCCGGGGAATTGCCGGGAATCAAGCCTTCGATTGCGTGGACAGGCTAAAAAATTGCGCCGATGCACCTTTCAGCTTGCGGTCATGATTTCACTTTGTGAAATGCCGTACCGCAACATGAAATTTTCCTTGCGACCGGTTAATCTTCTTTCTTAGAATGCCGGCTGATAAGGGAACCCTCCCCGAAGGCAGGTTTCCAGAACACCCACGACCCATGCAGGACATGGTAGCCCGGATGACCCGGACGCCACGGACTGGCCGCGAGCAGACCAATAAGCGCGGGTGTGGTCATGAACGAACCCCAACAGGAGACACACGATGTCCTCTTTCGCCCAGGCTGGCGCCGTGCAGGCTGCCAACGACGAAGACACCCTAGAGACCCAGGAGTGGCTCGAAGCCCTGGCAGCCGTCCTTGACCGCGAAGGACCGCAGCGCGCGCACTACCTGCTGGAACGCCTGATCGACGAGGCGCGCCGCTCCGGCGCCCACATCCCGTTCTCGCCCAACACCGCCTACGTCAACACGATCCCGCCCGGCCTGGAGCCGGCGCACCCGGGCAACCTGGAACTGGAATCGCGCATCCGCTCGTACGTGCGCTGGAATGCCATGGCCATGGTCGTCAAGGCCAACAAGCACAACCCGCCGGACGGCGGCGACCTGGGCGGCCACATCGCCTCCTTCGCCTCGCTGGCCACCATGATCGGCTGCGGCCAGAACCACTTCTGGCACGCCGAGACCGAGAACCACGGCGGCGACCTGGTCTACTTCCAGGGCCACACGTCGCCCGGCATGTACGGCCGCGCCTACCTCGAAGGCCGCCTGACCGAAGACCAGCTGAACCACTTCCGCCAGGAAGTGGACGGCAAGGGCCTGTCCTCGTACCCGCATCCGAAGCTGATGCCGGACTTCTGGCAGTTCCCCACGGTGTCGATGGGCCTGGGCCCGCTGATGGCCATCTACCAGGCGCGCTTCCTGAAGTACCTGCACGCCCGCGGCATCGCCGACACCAGCAAGCGTAAGGTCTGGGTCTTCTGCGGCGACGGCGAGATGGACGAGCCGGAATCGCTGGGCGCCATCGCCCTGGCGGCGCGCGAGAAGCTGGACAACCTGATCTTCGTCATCAACTGCAACCTGCAGCGCCTGGACGGCCCGGTGCGCGGCAACGGCAAGATCATCCAGGAGCTGGAAGGCGACTTCCGCGGCTCGGGCTGGAACGTGATCAAGCTGATCTGGGGCGGCTACTGGGATCCGCTGCTGGCGCATGACAAGGAAGGCATCCTGCGCAAGATCATGGAAGAGACCGTCGATGGCGAGTACCAGGCGTACAAGGCCAACGACGGCAAGTTCGTGCGCGAGCACTTCTTCGGCAAGCACCCCAAGCTGCTGGAAGCCGTGTCGCGCATGAGCGACGAGGACATCTGGCGCCTGAACCGCGGCGGCCATGACCCGCACAAGGTGTTCGCCGCGTTCGACTCGGCCACCAGGCACGAGGGCCAGCCCACCGTCATCCTGGCCAAGACCATCAAGGGCTACGGCATGGGCCACGTCGGCCAGGCCAAGAACCCCACCCACCAGCAGAAGAAGCTGGAGCTGGACTCGATCCGCGAATTCCGCGACCGCTTCGCCATCCCGATCCCGGACGACCAGCTGGCCGACCTGCCGTACTTCAAGCCGGCGGAAGACTCGCCCGAAATGAAGTACCTGCACGAGCGCCGCGCCGCGCTGGGCGGCTACCTGCCGCGCCGCCGCGCCAAGGCCGACGAACAGCTCAAGGCCCCGGCGCTGGACGCCTTCAAGGCCGTGCTGGAGCCCACCGCGGAAGGCCGCGAGATCTCCACCACCCAGGCTTTCGTGCGCATCTTGAACCAAGTGCTGCGCGACAAGGACCTGGGTCCGCGCGTCGTGCCGATCCTGGCCGACGAATCGCGCACCTTCGGCATGGAAGGCCTGTTCCGCCAGATCGGCATCTACGCGCCGGAAGGCCAGAAGTACACCCCGGTCGACAAGGACCAGGTCATGTACTACAAGGAAGCGGCCGACGGTCAGCTCCTGCAGGAAGGCATCAATGAAGCGGGCGCGATGAGCTCGTGGATCGCGGCGGCCACGTCGTACTCCTCGAACAACCGCATCATGATCCCGTTCTTCATCTACTACTCGATGTTCGGATTCCAGCGCATCGGCGACCTGGCCTGGGCGGCCGGCGACATGCAGGCGCGCGGCTTCCTGCTGGGCGGCACCGCCGGGCGCACCACGCTCAACGGCGAGGGCCTGCAGCACGAGGACGGCCACAGCCACATCCTGGCCTCGACCATCCCCAACTGCGTCTCGTACGACCCGACGTTCGGCCATGAACTGGCCGTGATCATCCAGCATGGCCTGAAGCGCATGGTGGAAGATCAGGAAAACGTCTACTACTACCTGACGGTGATGAACGAAAACTACCCGCAGCCCGGTCTGACCACGGGCGACGAGGAAGGCATCATCAAGGGCATGTACAAGCTCAAGTCGCACGGCAAGGGCAAGAACCGCGTGCAGCTGATGGGTTCGGGCACGATCCTGCGCGAAGTCATGGCCGCCCAGGAACTGCTGGAAGCCGACTGGGGCGTCGCCTCCGACCTGTGGAGCGTCACCAGCTTCACCGAGCTGCGCCGCAACGGCCTGGACGCCGAGCGCCACAACATGCTGCACCCCGACGAGAAGAAGCCGCAGGTGGCCTACGTCACCGAGCAGCTGGCCAAGACCGAAGGCCCGATCATCGCGTCGACCGACTACATGAAGCTGTTCGCCGACCAGATCCGTCCGTTCGTGCCGAAGGGCCGCGAATACAAGGTGCTGGGCACCGACGGCTTCGGCCGCTCGGACTTCCGCTCGAAGCTGCGCGAGCACTTCGAGGTGGACCGCCACTTCGTCGTGGTCGCCGCGCTGCGCGCGCTGGCCGACGAAGGCAAGCTGCCGCTCGCCAAGGTGGCCGAGGCCATCAAGAAGTACGGCATCAATCCGAACAAAGCCAACCCGCAATACGCCTGAGGGTAAAGAGACATGAGCAACATCGTGCAGATCAAGGTTCCGGACATCGGCGACTTCAAGGAAGTGGAAGTCATCGAGGTGCTGGTGGCGGTGGGCGACACGATCAAGGCTGAGCAGAGCCTGATCACGGTGGAGTCCGACAAGGCGTCGATGGAGATTCCGGCCTCGCAGGGCGGGGTGGTGAAGTCGATCAGCGTGAAGGTAGGCGACAAGGTCGCGGAAGGCACGGTGGTGCTGGAAGTGGAGGCGGCAGGCGCCGCCGCCGCGCCGGCAGCCGCGCCCGCTGCTGCTGCGCCGGCCAAGGCCGCTGAAGCGGCCAAGCCTGCCGCCGCTGCGCCGGCTCCGGCCGCCGCGTCGGCCGCCAGCGCCGGTCCCGTCGACATCCAGGTGCCGGACATCGGCGACTTCAAGGAAGTCGAGGTCATCGAAGTCATGGTCGCCGTGGGCGACACGATCAAGGCCGAGCAGAGCCTGATCACCGTCGAGTCCGACAAGGCCTCGATGGAGATTCCCGCCTCGCAGGGCGGCGTGGTCAAGGAAGTGAAGGTCAAGGTCGGCGACAAGGTCGCCAAGGGCTCGGTCGTGGTCGTGGTGGAAGGCTCGGCTCCGGCCGCCGCCGCGCCCGCCCAGGCCGCTGCCGCCGCGCCCGCGCCCAAGGCCGAGGCGCAGGCACCGGCGGCTCCCGCCGCCGCGCCGGCCGTGCGTCCGGCTCCGGCCGCCGCGCTGGAAGACGCCAACCTGAAGCCGGGCCAGCTGCCGCACGCTTCGCCCTCGGTGCGCAAGTTCGCGCGCGAGCTGGGCGTGAACCTGAGCAAGGTCAAGGGCTCCGGTCCCAAGGACCGCATCACGGCCGACGACGTGCGCGCCTTCGTCAAGCAGGCGCTGGCCGCGCCGGCCGCCGCCGCTGGCGGTTCGGCCGACGGCGCCGCGCTGGGCCTGTTGCCGTGGCCCAAGGTCGACTTCACCAAGTTCGGCCCGATCGAAGCCAAGCCGCTGTCGCGCATCAAGAAGATCTCCGGCGCGAACCTGCACCGCAACTGGGTCATGATCCCGCACGTCACCAACAACGACGAAGCGGACATCACCGACCTGGAAGCGCTGCGCGTCACGCTGAACAAGGAAAACGAGAAGTCGGGCATCAAGGTCACGATGCTGGCCTTCCTGATCAAGGCCGTGGTCGCGGCCCTGAAGAAGTTCCCCGAGTTCAACGCCTCGCTGGACGGCGACAATCTGGTGCTCAAGCAGTACTACCACATCGGCTTCGCCGCCGACACGCCCAACGGGCTGGTGGTGCCGGTGATCCGCGATGCCGACAAGAAGGGCATCCTGCAGATCGCCCAGGAAATGACCGACCTGTCCAAGAAGGCCCGCGACGGCAAGATCTCGCCGGCCGACATGCAGGGCGGCTGCTTCTCGATCTCGTCGCTGGGCGGCATCGGCGGCACCTCGTTCACGCCCATCATCAATGCGCCCGAAGTGGCCATCCTGGGCGTGTCGCGTTCGTCGCACAAGCCGGTCTGGGACGGCAAGCAGTTCGTGCCGCGCCTGATCGTGCCGCTGTCGCTGTCCTATGACCACCGCGTCATCGACGGCGCCGCCGCGGCCCGCTTCAACGCCTATCTGGGCGCGCTGCTGGCCGACTTCCGCCGCATCGCGCTGTAACCGGGGAGCCTTCATGAGCAATACCGTTCAAATCAAGGTTCCGGACATCGGCGACTTCAAGGAAGTGGAAGTCATCGAGGTGCTGGTGGCGGTGGGCGACACGATCAAGGCCGAGCAGAGCCTGATCACGGTGGAGTCCGACAAGGCGTCGATGGAGATTCCGGCCTCGCAGGGCGGGGTGGTGAAGTCGATCAGCGTGAAGGTAGGCGACAAGGTTGCGGAAGGCACGGTGGTGCTGGAAGTGGAGGCGGCAGGCGCCGCCGCCGCGCCGGCAGCCGCGCCCGCTGCTGCCGCGCCGGCCAAGGCTGCGGAAGCGGCCAAGCCTGCCGCGGCCGTTGCGTCGACCCCGGCTCCGGCCGCCGCCAGCTTCGGCGGCTCGGCCGATGCCGAGTACGACATGCTGGTGCTGGGCGCGGGCCCCGGCGGCTATTCGGCCGCCTTCCGCGCCGCCGACCTGGGCCTGTCCACCGTGCTGGTGGAACGCTACGACACGCTGGGCGGCGTCTGCCTGAACGTGGGCTGCATCCCGTCCAAGGCGCTGCTGCACAACGCCGCGATCATCGACGAGGCGCGCGAGCTGGCCGCCCATGGCATCAGCTTCGGCGAGCCCAAGATCGACCTGGACAAGCTGCGCGGCTACAAGGACAGCGTGGTCGCCAAGCTGACCGGCGGCCTGGCCGGCATGGCCAAGGCGCGCAAGGTCACCGTGGTGCACGGCGTGGGCGAGTTCGTCGACCCGTATCACCTGAAAGTCACGGGCAAGGACGGCAAGGTCCAGACGCTGCGCTTCAAGCAGGCCATCATCGCCGCCGGCAGCCAGTCGGTGAAGCTGCCGTTCCTGCCGCAGGACGAGCGCATTGTCGACTCGACCGGCGCGCTGCTGCTGCGCGAGATCCCCAAGAAGATGCTGATCGTCGGCGGCGGCATCATCGGCCTGGAAATGGGCACGGTGTATTCCACGCTGGGCGCGCGCCTGGACGTGGTGGAAATGCTGGACGGCCTGATGCAGGGCGCCGACCGCGACATGGTCAAGGTGTGGCAGAAGAAGAATGCCTACCGCTTCGACAACATCATGTTGAAGACCAAGACCGTGGGCGCCGAGGCGAAGAAGGACGGCATCTACGTCAGCTTCGAAGGCGAGGGCGCTCCCAAGGAACCCCAGCGCTACGACCTGGTGCTGCAGGCCGTGGGCCGCAGCCCCAACGGCAAGAAGATCGGCGCCGACAAGGCGGGCATCGCCGTCACCGACCGTGGTTTCATCGAGGTCGACAAGCAGATGCGCACCAACGTGCCGCACATCTACGCCATCGGCGACATCGTGGGCCAGCCCATGCTGGCGCACAAGGCCGTGCATGAAGGCCACGTGGCGGCGGAAGCCGCGGCCGGCCAGAAGTCCTTCTTCGACGCCCGCGTCATTCCGTCGGTGGCCTACACCGATCCGGAAGTGGCCTGGGTGGGCCTGACGGAAGACGAGGCCAAGAAGCAGGGCATCAAGTTCGAGAAGGGCGTGTTCCCCTGGGCCGCCTCCGGCCGCGCCATCGCCAATGGCCGCGACGAGGGCTTCACCAAGCTGATCTTCGACGCGGACACGCACCGCATCCTGGGCGGCGGCATCGTGGGCACCCACGCCGGCGACCTGATCAGCGAAGTGGCGCTGGCCGTGGAAATGGGCGCGGACGTGATCGACATCGCCAAGACCATCCACCCGCACCCCACGCTGGGTGAATCGGTCGGCATGGCCGCGGAAGTGGCCGAAGGCGTGTGCACGGACCTGCCGCCGATGAAGAAGAAGTAAGCGGACGCGGTTTGTCTGCGAAATCCCCGCGCGGCGGCGACGCTGCGCGGGGATTTTTTTCGTCTGGTCTGTGCAGGGACGCGCCGCGTGCTTTGGGGGAACCGCGCCGGACGGGGCGGACAAGGGTGGACAGGTTTGTCACTGTCGGCCGGACCGGGATGACGGCCCTGCGCTATGTTCACGTCCAGGGTGTGTCGGCATATGGCAGCTTGGCGTGGGGCGATGGCCGGCTCATCCATCCTTGGGGAGGTGGTGGCATGGCTAAAGGCAAGACATCCGTAGCGACGGCGCGCGAGACGGCGCCGGAGGCGTTGCTGGGGGATATCCGGATATTGATCGAGGGGGCTCGGCAGCGTGCTGCCTCGGCGGTGAACAGCGAGCTGACAATGCTTTATTGGCGCATCGGCCAGCGCATCCACGCGCAAGTACTTGAGGGGCGGCGGGCCGACTACGGCGAGGAAGTGCTGCCCAATGTAGCGGCGCAGTTGGTGCGGGAGTATGGCAGCAGTTTTTCGGTCAAGAACCTGCGCCGCATGGTGCAGTTCGCCACGACTTTTCCGGACGAGCAGATTGTCGTATCGCTGATACGACAATTGAGCTGGACCCATTTCATCGCCCTGATCCCGCTGAAAGACCCGCTCCAACGCGACTACTACGCACAAATGGCCAGCATCGAACGCTGGAGCGTACGGACCTTGCGCGAGCGCATCAACTCCATGCTCTACGAGCGCACGGCGCTGTCCCAAAAACCGGACGAACTGATCGCCAGCGAGTTGGCGACCCTGGCCGGCGCGCAGCGTATGTCGCCGGCGCTGGTGATGCGCGACCCCTACATCCTGGACTTCCTGGGCCTGCAGAACAGTTGGCAGGAAGGCGACCTTGAAGCCGCGATCATCCGCGAGATGGAATCCTTCCTGCTGGAACTGGGCGCGGGCTTTTCTTTCCTGGCACGGCAGAAGCGCATCCAGATCGACGACGAGGATTTCCATCTGGATCTGCTGTTCTATAACCGCAAGCTGAGGCGGCTGGTCGCCGTCGAGTTGAAGATCGGTGAGTTCGAGGCGGCGCACAAGGGTCAGATGGAGCTGTACCTGCGCTGGCTGGACAGGCACGAACGCGAGCCTGGCGAGGCCGCGCCATTGGGGATCATCCTGTGCGCGGGCAAGAAGCGCGAGCAGATCGAACTGCTGGAACTGGACAGATCAGGGATACACGTCGCCGAGTACCTGACGGCCTTGCCGTCGCGCGAGGTGCTGGGTGAAAGGTTGCAGCAGGCGGCGACGCGGGCTCGTTTGCGGATCGAGCAGCGTGGCGGTGAAACGATGTAGCGGGGGCAGCGCCCGTACGGTTGCGGTGGACATGCGCGGTGCGGTGCCGTTGTCGGCTGCTTGCCCGGCTCGCATCGCGGCATCTGCCAGGCTGTCGTGCTACGGCCTGAGCGCGCGCAAGGGTCGTCTCGCCAGTTTCGTTTTGAAGTCCTGTCGGCAATCGCAGATGATGTGGATGTAAACGACGTCACCAACGACGTCGTAGATCACCCGGTTCTTGGCGGCAATGATCTCGAGAACGTGAGTGGCGGGCAGTTCGGGCGGTGCATGGCCGGCGCCCGGAAAGCGTTCCAGATTCAGGACCGCCTTCTTGATCTTCGCGTAGGCGTCCAGCCAGATGGACGGAGAGAAGTGCTTGATGACATAGCGCCGGATCTCGAACAGGTCGTCGGCGGCGGACTGAAGAAACACGACCCGATGCGTCATGCAGGGTCTTCCTGGTCCATGGCTTCAATCCGCGCGAATACATCAGTGGCCGGGATCGTCCGGCCTTCCTCTATTTCCCTGCGGCCTTGCGCAAGCAGCTGGAGCAAGGCAATCGCCTGTTCCTGCTCTTCATAGCTTTGCACATCCATGACGACGAGTTTGGCCTCGCCATTTTGGGTGATCAACAACGGTTCGCGCGTCTGGGACAGGGTCGTGACGATTTCGGCCGCATGGCTCTTGAGATATGAGATCGGTTTGACCTGTGTTGAGTACTTCATGGGCAGAGCTCCAACCAAATGGATGCATCGGACTTATTTTAGTCTGAATTCAGTCTTGTGGCTCGGGTGCTCCATGCTGTGCAAGCCATGGTGATCGGGCTGATATCCGATCCTCGTCGCGGCAAACTGCAAAAAAGAAAATCCCCACGCAGCATTGCTGTGTGGGGATTCGGCAATCGTCGCAAGGGCGGGCGCAGCGAGGCCCGCGTGTTCAGGCGTGCGTATTGACCCGCGAGCCCAGCGTGGCGTCCTGGGCCATGGCCGGAACGGCGCCCTGCATCAGCGTGGCCACGGTTTGCGACTGCATGTTCAACACTTTCTTGAGCAGGGTGGCCTGGACCTGGTCGACCGTTTGCGCGTCGCGCATGGCCAGGACGGTGTTGACGGCGTTGTTGACGGAGTCCATGTCTGAGGTTCCTGCGTGGGCGGCTCGGGAATGAGCCTGGTGGGAGGTTATTGTCGCGTAGTTTCCGCGTTT
The DNA here is from genome assembly GCF_059760905.1 of Achromobacter sp. 1011811831. Lineage (NCBI taxonomy): Bacteria > Pseudomonadati > Pseudomonadota > Betaproteobacteria > Burkholderiales > Alcaligenaceae > Achromobacter > Achromobacter sp. 1011811831. The sequence continues at coordinate 1,211 of NZ_JCBANG010000113.1, read as the reverse complement.
CGGGGAGCGTTCTGCTGCGCCTTGCAGGATATTTTTTCGCTCGTCCCGGAAGAGGCCAGGCGTAGGCGTGGATGGGCCGACCGGCGCGTCCACGGGCCGTTCATGGGCGAGCAGGGCATTCCTTGACGGTGCCCCATCCTTGGTTGGGTTCGCAGTATTGCCTGCGTGCGGCCCAGGCGCAGTCCGGCCGGTCGAAGAAGCTCAATCCGGCGCAGCGTTGCAGCTCTGCCTTCAATGCGTCCAGCCAGCTGTCGCGCGGTTCGGCGGGGATTTCGGTGATCCGGAGAGTGGGGACGGGCGCGGGCGCCGGGGCCGGCTGGGGCGTGGCAGGGGTCTCAGTCTCCGGCGTGTCGGCATGCGGCGCGCGCGCCGGTGCATCGACTGCGGGTGTTGATGGCGTGGCGGCGGACGCGGGCGGCGCCGGCTCGCGCTCCGACGGGTGGCGGAGTTCTTCCGGGGCGCTATCGGCATGTTCCTGCCCCAGGCCCGGCAGCGGCTGCAGGGGCTGCAGCGGCAACCGCACGGGGCTGGCGGCCGACGCGCCGGTGCGTTCCGAATTGGGTGTGCTCCAGTACACGACCAGCAGCACGAGCGCGCCGTATATCGCCAGGGTATAGAGCGTGGTGAGCGTGGCCCAGCCCACGCGCCTGCCGGTGATGGGCGGGGCGTCCTCGCGGCCAAGCAGGCTGCGCCAGCGGACCAGCGTGGCCCCGGGCGCGCTGATCAGCCACCAGGCCAGGCGCCGGAGCGGGCCGGGCGGGCGAGGCAGCTGGGCGCTGACCTGGGCGGCCAGCAGTTCGCGCAGGGCTCGGTTTTCCTCGAGCAGGCGTTGGGCATCCGCCGGCGTCTGATCATTGCGATCCGGAGTGCTGTCATGCTGCGTAGCGAGGGGATCGGACGGCGTGGCGGTCATGTTGAGAAAACTATAGATACAAAATCATGCGACCGCAATTATGAGGGGCGCAGGCAGCGGTCAAAAAATCGAATAAGCGGGCAAAAGGCCGGCTGCGGCAGGCACTTGCTTGCGGGGGGTAAACATGTGTCCGGAAAGCGGACGCGACACGGGAGGGGGGCGTATGGCCATGCAAGTTCAGGCGAGTTTTCTCACGCCCGGTGCCGCGCGGAATGCGATCCGGCGATTGCGACAGATCCGGGGCTGTCGTCGGAATGGCTCGCGCGCTTGAAAGCACAAAGCCGGCTTGCGCCGGCTT
>NZ_JCBANG010000112.1:0-18302 GCF_059760905.1 Achromobacter sp. 1011811831 | reverse complement strand
GCCTGCCTCGGCCCGCTTGATCGCTTCGATGATCTGGCTGTCTGTGAATCTCGACTTCTTCATGCTGTAGAACTCCTCAACGAGAAAATTCTACTTCTGGATGCGACGCTTCTAGGGGGGGATTACCGGAACTTTCGTCGCAAGCGTCGGGTTGTAGAAACTGCTGCGAACACTGCCGATAGCCTTGTCGAACTTGGGCGCGAGTTCCCGAAGCGCGATGCTGTCGGTCTTGCGCTTGTAGGTGTCAGGCACCCAACGTTCGGTCTCGTCGTAATGAAGCTTCGAATGCGTTTCGGCGTTGATGCCCACAAGGAAGCTGGGCGAATGGAAGATGATGGCGGCAACGCCCTTGCTTTCGAGCATCGCCGCGCGCACCTTCGTCGGGCCGTCCGCTTGCTTCGCCTGTTCGCGGACATACACCCTGATTTCGCTTTCAAGGCTGGCATGCCTGGTGCGCGGCGTGAATTCGCGTTCGGCCTGCGCTGCGCCGTCGCGGAACAGAACTTCGGCCCGGCCAGATAGGCCTGCTAAAAACCGTCGCGTCCGCGGAAATCCGATAAGCCGGAGTCGATACCCATGCCTGCACTTGCGACCACTACGATAGCGTAGGTGCTAGATACGAGCCGTGCTGCGCGTTGGATGGCAGAGAGTGTTGATTGAACCGTTGCGCTCACGCCTGTACTTGGGCGTAGGGGCAACAGTTCATACCGACGGCTTCTTGCCAGATTTTATGATTTCCCGAGGCCTATGCCAGACCAGTCTTTTTCACATTCCCATCGGATAAATCGAGGAAAGTTCTCCGATGAAAGTTCCGTCGAAGAGATTTGATAGCGCGCGCTAATGATGTAGCCGAATATCAAATGGTCCCGACCAGAAGCGTTCACCGTAGTTAAGTAGTCTTGGCTGGCGCGTGCAAGGTCTTCGCGTTTCATGCCGTTCGCCTGCGCCGAGTCAACGACCACTGCTACATCGTTTACCCATTGGTCACAGGATAGATTGGCGGAATCTTCATGCTTCGGCGCTGCCGTACCTGCGGCGTCTCGCGGCGCGGTAGCAGGAACAGCGGGCGACTGTATGCTCGGAGGCCTAGTCGGCTGACTGTCGGTGCCCGCTGATGCTGGCCTTGCCGTATCTGTCCATCCCAAATTGAACATGCAGCCTTTTATGACGGCATCTCGCTCTCGCCTGGCCCGAATGGTTGCGCCCAACGCCGCACCTTGAGAAAGCCCTGACGAGAAGCCACTCCCAAAGTTGTTGGTGGGAGTGATTGTTCCGGAATGAAAACTGGTCTGCGGGCCGTTTGGACCCAACGTGGTTGTCGTGCCGGCGACGGCGTAGCTTTGTTGCGAGGAAGTATCGAGCCGTATTTCGGGCATTGGGGCAGCCCCTGCTGCAACACGCGTGCAGTACCCCTCGTCAATCGCCAGCTGGCGGGCCAGGATAGACGGGTCACTGATACTCGCGTTGTGCCAAGTCGTACTGCACCCGGCCAGCGTGCCGGTCACCAGGAAAAACCAAGCCCTGTATTTCATTTTTTTCGCTCCGCTTTGATGAGATTTAAAAGCAGTAGATTGTAAATCTGTAGAGTACAGGACGGGGATAAGCGAATCTCAGCGGCATGACGAAGCCGCCAGTTCCCGTGCCGGGAGATGCCCGCCGCCGTATTTCGGCCAACTTGAAGCGCTATCGCGCCGCCCGAGGCATCAGCCAGGAAGCCCTTGCCGAGCAAGCCGACTTTCATCGGACCTACATATCGCAACTGGAACGATGCGTGACGAATATTTCGATCGACGGTCTGGAACGGCTAGCCAGCGCCTTGGAAGTAGACGTTCTGGACCTACTCCAGCCCGATCGGACCACATGAGCGTAGCCCCCCCCCGAATACAGCGCTGACACAATTCCAGCCCCGTCAGCTTGATGGTATTTTTGTTGGTATCTTGAAAAGGGAAAATTGGCAGGCCGAGTATTCATGCGGCTTTTAAGCAACAGTGCGATTCCTTTCACCGCACCAACGGATTCTCCCCGCAACCTGGAGACGCAGATTCATGTTCAGCCACATCACGGTCGGCGTCAGCGACCTGACTCGCGCATCTGTGTTCTACGACGCGATCCTGCAGCCGCTAGGCCTGCGCCAGCGGCCCGTCACGCCCGATGGCGGCCCCGAGTCGCGCTGCTGGGTCATCCCCGGATCGACGCTGCCACGGTTCTACGCCTACTCGCCGTTTGACCGCAAGCCGGCCACCGTGGGCAATGGCAGCATGGTGGCGTTCCTCGCCCCCGATGCAGAAGCGGTGAAACAGGCGCATGCCGCCGGGCTTGCCGCCGGCGGCGCCGATGAAGGCGCCCCGGGCCCCCGGCCCCACTACGGCGACGGCTACTATGGCGCCTACCTGCGCGATCCCGACGGCAACAAGATTCACCTGGTCCATCGGGGCGACATCGTCTAGCACACCGGGACGGCCAGTCCCGCCATCGCGAGGCCCAAGGCCATGGTCATCGAACACCTGCAACAGCTGCTGCCCGTCTACGCGACCTATCTGATCGCCACCGCGAGTCCCGGTCCCAGCAACATGGCCATCATGGGCGTGGCGATGAGCCAGGGCCGCGCATCGGCCCTGGCCCTGGCGCTGGGCGTCACGACCGGCAGCATGTTCTGGGCGGTCCTCGCGGCCACGGGCATCTCCGCGCTCCTGGCGAGCTATGCCGATGCGCTGTTCGTCATCAAGATCGCCGGCGGCCTGTACCTGCTCTATCTGGCCTGGAAAGCGGCCAGGTCGGCGCTCACGGCGGGACGCCCGTCGTCCGCAGCAGGCGGCGCGACGTCGAGCAAGCGGCAGCTCTATCGCCGTGGCGTCCTGCTGCACCTCACCAATCCAAAGGCCGTGCTGGCCTGGATCGCCATCATGTCCCTGGGGCTGCGAGCCGACTCGCCCGCGTACTCGTTCCAGGCCATCATCGCGGGTTGCGCGATGCTCGGCGTGCTTGTCTTTGGCGGATACGCATTGGTGTTTTCCACGCCGCTGATGGTCCGGACCTACCAGAAGTCGAAGCGCTGGATAGAAGGGATCCTGTCCGTGGCCTTCGCCTATGCAGGCATCAGGCTGTTGCTGTCGAAGACATAGGCCGCACCCCGGCCTGAAGTACCGGCATCCGTCGGACATGGCGTGTTTCCAACGGCCCGCATCCGCCGTTTTGCATTCCTCGAAAAATTTGTGCATAATTCGCCCCCTCTACCTGTTCCCCGATAGCTCAGTCGGTAGAGCGACGGACTGTTAATCCGCAGGTCGCTGGTTCGAGCCCAGCTCGGGGAGCCAAGATTTCGCAGTACCCGCAGTACCCCTGAAGAGCCCGCAACCCAGGTTGCGGGCTTTTTGCATTTGCACCGGCCAGGCGTAGCATGACGCGCATCCGCCGGCCCCGTTCCGGCCCCAGCCATCCGTCATGCCGCCATGCGCTCCCTGCGATCCCTGCCCGCCCTGGTTTCCCTGCGCGCCTTCGAGGCCGCGGCCCGGCGCCTGAGCTTCAGCCTGGCGGGGGAGGAGCTGTACGTCACGCAAAGCGCGATCAGCCATCACATCCAGAAGCTGGAAGCCGAACTCGGCGCCGCGCTGTTCGAACGCCGCACGCGCGCCGTGGCGCTGACGCCCGCGGGGCAGGCCTACTACGAGCGCGTGCATGCCGCGTTCGAGCTGCTGCGCCAGGGCACCGAGGAAATCCGCGCGCCACAGCGCCCGCGCCGCCGGCTCAGGATCGGCCTGCTGTCATCCTTCGCCACGCGCTGGCTGGCGCCACGGTTGCCGGCGTTCGGCGCCGCGCATCCCGATATCGAACTGCAGCTGCAACCCGACATTGGCCTGGCGGACGTCGCCGGCGGCGAGGTCGACGCCGCCATCCGCTACGGCCGGGGGACCTGGCCCGGCGTGCGCGCGCGCCTGTTGATGCGCGAGCGCCTGTCCGTGGTCTGCGCGCCGTCGCTGATCGCCGGCCGGAAACGCCCGCGCGCGCCGCAAGACCTGCTGCGCCATCCGCTGCTGACTTCGCACTCCCACAATCCCTTCGAATGGCCCGCCTGGGCGCGGCTCGCGGGCGTGGACCTGGGCGGCGCGCAGAACGTGCCGCTGCACGACTACAACATCGTCATCGAGGCGGCGCTGGCGGGCCAGGGCGTCGCGATGGGCCGGCACCGCATGATCGCCGCGCAGCTGGCCAGCGGCGCGCTGGTCGAGGCCTTGCCCGGCCTGGCGCTGGACGATCCGCGCATCGGCTGGTGGCTGGTCACGCCCCGGGGCGCGGCGGATCCCGACGTGCAGACGCTGCACGACTGGCTGGTCGAGGCGGCCGCGCAAGCCGGCGCGCCGGCCTGATCCCCGCCATTCCGCAACGCTTGCCGCCGTGGCGGCCGCCTTGCGTCCCGGGAACGGCGTCGGACATGGCGCCTCGCCCCGGCAACGCATTACTTTTATTCATGTGTGCCCGGGGAAAATTGATTGGTCAAGGCGACCCCGGGCCGATAGCATGGCCTGAAGCTGGAACGCTCCTTTTCCCTTCATTCCCTTTTCAGGCAGGTAATCCATGTCCCGCACCATTTCCGCCCGCGTCGCCGAACTCGGCCTGACGCTCGAAACCGCCTCCGCCCCCGCCGCCAACTACGTGTCCTACGTGCAGGAAGGCAATCTGCTCTATATCTCGGGCCAGATCTCGCGCAAGAACGGCCAGGCCGCCTATCTGGGCCAGCTCGGCGGCGCGGTGTCCGAGGCCGACGGCGTGGAAGCCGCCCGGCTGTCGGCGCTGGGCGTGCTGTCGCAGATCGCTGCTGCCACCGGCGACCGCCTGGACCGCGTGGCGCGTGTGGTGAAGCTGGGCGTGTTCGTCGCCAGCGCGCCGGATTTCAGCCGCCAGAGCATCGTCGCCAACGGCGCCTCGGACCTGATGGTGGCGGTGTTCGGCGACGCCGGCCGCCACTCGCGCAGCGCCGTCGGCGTGGCCGCGCTGCCGCAAGGCGTGGCCGTCGAGATCGAAGCCGTGGTCGCGCTGACGGCCGCCTGAGTCCGTCTCACACCTGAAGCGCGGCACGCGCCGGGCAGTCCCGCCGGCCCAGGCGCGCCGCGCCCGTCTCATCATCCGCCGCCATGACCTCGATCCTGACCGACCACGACGTAGCAGCGCTGCGCGCCGCCACTCCCGGCACGCGCAGCGCCATCCATTTCAACCACGCGGGGTCCTCGCTGCCGTCGAACGGCACGCTGGATGCGATCCGCGCGCACCTGCTGCGCGAAGCCGAACGCGGCCCGATGGAAGCCGGCGTGGCCGCGCGCGCGGAGACCGAATCGGCGCGCGCCCTGGCGGCGCGGCTGTTCAATGCGCAGCCGGACGAGATCGCGCTCACCGGCGGCAATTCGCCCGGCTGGGGCGCGGCCTTTGCCGCGTTCGCGACGGCCAATCCGTGGCGGCCCGGCGACCGCATCCTGGTGGGCCGGCACGAATGGGGCGGCAATCTCGCCTGCATGCGGCTGCTCGCCGAGCGCGCGGGCGCGCGCGTGGAGACCGTTCCGTCGGACCAGGACGGCTGCGTCGATCCCGAGGCGCTGCGCGCCATGCTGGACGAACGCGTGCGCCTGATCGCGCTGACCTGGCTGCCCGCCAACGGCGGCCTGATCAATCCGGCCGCCGCGATCGGCGCGGTGGCGCGCGAACACGGCATCGCCTATTTCGTGGACGCCGCCCAGGCCGTGGGCCAGTTGCCCATCGACGTGGAGCAGGTCGGCTGCGACGTGCTGGCCGGCGCCGGACGCAAGGCGCTGCGCGGCCCGCGCGGCACCGGCCTGCTGTATGTGCGGCGCGATTTCCTGCCCAGGCTCACGCCGGCCTGGGTCGACACCCACAGCGCGCCGCTGGGTCCCGACGGCGCGCCCATGCTGCGTCCGGACGCGGCGCGGCTGGAATCGGCGGAAGCGTCGCTGGCGCTGCGCTGCGGGCTGGCCAATGCGCTGCGCGAGGCGCTGGACATCGGCCTGGATGCGATCCGCGCCCGCGTCGACGCCATCGCCCAGGGCCTGCGCGCCGAACTGGCCGCGCTGCCCGGCATCACAGTGCTGGACCAGGGCCGCGAACGCTCGGGGCTGGTGTCGTTCAATGTGGCGGGCCTGGACGCGCCGGCGGTGCAGCGCGCGCTGGCCGCACAGGGCGTGACCATCGGCAGCAACGGCGTGAGCTACACGCCGCTGGACATGACAGCGCGCGGGCTGGCGCAGATCGCGCGGGCCTCGGTCAGCTACCTGACCACGCAGGACGAGATCGGCCGCCTGCTGGACGCGCTGCGACAGTTGCCGCGCCAGGGCTGACGCGTCTCAGGCCACCGCCCGGCGCGCGAAGGGCGTCCACTTGGTGAAGACCAGCAGATTGCCCAGCATCACCAGGGCCAGCCCCAGCAGCGCCGGCATCGTCCACTGATAGCCTTCCGCATAGGTCGAGACCGACAGCGCCACCACCGGGAACAGCACCGTGCAATAGGCCGCGCGCGCCGGCCCCATGCGGCCCACCAGCGTCAGGTAGGCCGTGAAGCCGATCACCGACCCCGGTATCGCCAGATAGAGCAGGGCGCCCACATAAGGCGTGGAAGTGTCGAAGCGGAAGGGCTGGCCGGTCGCGACGCAGCCCGCCAGCAGGATGGCTGCCCCGTACAGCATGCCGTAGGCGTTGCCGGTCAACGGCCGGATGCCGTTGCGCTGCTGCAGCGATGACAGCATGTTGCCCGTCGAGAAGCAGAACGTGCCCAGCAGCGCGAAGCCCAGGCCCAGCAGCGTCTCGTGGCTGGCCTGCTGGCTGGCCAGTTCGGGCCAGAACAGCAGCACCAGGCCCGTGAAGCCCAGCGCGCCGGCCAGCATCACGCGCGGCGCGACGCGGGTGCCGAACCACAGGCGGGCATTCAACGCGTTCCACAGCGTGGCGGCGGAGAACACCACCGATACCAGCCCGCTGGGGATCCATTGCGTGGCGGTGTAGAAGCACAGGAAGTTCAAACAGAACAGGCACAGGCCCTGTCCCAGGCACATCAGATGCCCGCGCCGGTCCAGCTTCTGCAGCTTGCCCAGCAGCAGCAGGCCGGCGAACAGCACCAGGCCCGCCAGCGCGAAGCGGTAGAAGATGGACACGGGAATCGCCACCACGCCGAGTTGCAGCTTGATGGCGATCCAGGTGGTGCCCCAGATGATGACGGTCAGGAGATACAGGAATAGATTCACGATGCGGCGCGTGGCAAGAAAATAGGGGACATGCAAATCCGGCGGCAGGCCGCCGTGCGCTCATAGTGTGCGCCGCCCGACCCGGCGGCGATTGCCGTTTCTTGCGCTTATTGCTCGCGCGCCCGCGCGCGGCGCGCGCGATCGCAGTAGCATGTGATTTCCATGGGCACCGTCGCGTCGGCACCAGCCGATTTCTCCGTCTTCCGCACCCTGTCCGGCTCCACCGCGACGCTGGAACGCGCGGCCACGCTCGGCGAGGGCCTGGCGATCTCGCAATGGTCGCGCAGCGCCCGCGAAACGCTGGGCTACGACATGCCCGGCCACCATACCCTGTCGCTGTACCTGCGCGGCGGCGAAAAATCCTTCCGCGTCGGCCTGGACTCGCTGCACGGCGGCGCGGGCAAGTTCTGCGTGCTGCCCGCCGAGCATTACTCGCGCTGGAGCATGAACGACAACGTGCGCTTCCTGCACCTGTACATCGCGCCCGAGCGGCTGGCCCGCGAAGCCGTCATGCGTCTGGACTGCGAGCCGCGCGCGCTGGAACTGCGCGACCGCACCTACATCCACGACGACTCGCTGACCGACGTCTGCCGCTCGCTGCTGGGCGCGGACTGGAGCCGCCCCGATCAACGACTGGCGGCCAGCAGCGCCGCCGAGACCGTGCTGCACCAGCTGCTGCACCAGGGCGTGTCGCGCAAGACGCCGCAACCCGCACGCGGCGGCCTGGCCCCCGCCGTGCGCCGGCGCGTCATGGACTACGTGGACGCGCACCTGGACGCCCCGCTCACGCTGGCTGAGCTGGCCGGCGTGGCGGCGCTGTCCACCTATCACTTCGCGCGCATGTTCCACGCCTCCTTCGGCGAACCGCCGCACGCCTGGGTGCGCGCGCGCCGGATCGAGCGCGCCAAGGCCCTGCTGACCGCCGGCAAGGGCGACCTGGCCGGGGTCGCGCAGGCCAGCGGCTTCGGCAGCGCCAGCCATCTGTCGCGGGTCTTCCGCGACGCGGCCGGCGTCACGCCAGGCCAGTACCGCAGCGCCCGCGCCGGGCGCTGAGCCGGCGCGCATCTCCCCTACAATGGGGCACCGCCCGCCGCGGCCCCGCGCCGCTGTGGCAACCTGGTCCGAACCTGCCCATGCCCCTGGACGACGCCTCCCGCCGCCCGCTGCGCGAGTACTGGCTCGCCGAGATCATCCGCCTGCGCGAAACCCATTGGGGCCCGCTCGAAGACACCGAGGCCGTGCGCGCCGCGCGCCGCGCCGAGGGCGGCCTGCCGGCCCGCATCCTGGTCCGCGCCCACCGGCTCGCCGAACGCGAACAACTGCCCGCCCAGCTCCAGGCCTGGACCCGCAGCGCGCTGGCCGTGCTGGCCGCGCTGTTCGCGCTGGCGCTGTTCTCCGGCATCGGCCTGGCCCTGGGCGCGCTGGGCGACGGCGCGCGGCCCGTCAACGTGCTGTGGGCGCTGGGCGCCCTGCTGGGCCTGCACGCGCTGACCTTCCTGTTGTGGCTGGCCAGCTTCCTGCTGCGTCCGGCCGCCGCCACCGGCCTGGGACGGCTCTGGCTGTGGATCACGCGCAAGCTGGCGCGCGGCCCGGATACGGCGCTGGCGCCCCAGGCCCTGCTCAATCTGCTGGCGCGCGCCGGCGCGCTGCGCTGGCTGTTCGGCACGGTCAGCCACCTGCTCTGGCTGACGGGACTGTGCGCCGCCCTGGCGACGCTGCTGACGGTGCTGTCCACCGCCAGCTATCGCTTCATCTGGGCCACCACGCTGCTCGCGCCGGACACTTTCGTCTGGCTGACCCAGGCGATCGGCTGGCTGCCGGGCCTGGCGGGCTTCCCGTTGCCCGACGCCGCCACCGTGCTCGCCAGCGACGGCGTCCAGACCTTGCCGGCCGCCGCCCAGGTGCAATGGTCGCTGTGGCTCATCGGCGTGGTGGTCGTCTATGGGGTGCTGCCCAGGCTGGCCGCCGCGCTGCTGTGCCTGGTCGTGCTGCGGCGCAGGCTCGCCGGCCTGCGCATCGACCCCACGCTGCCCGGTCACGCCGCGCTGCGCGACCGGCTGGAACCCGCCGTGGTCTCCACCGGCCTGGACCGCCCCGTCGACCCGCTGCACGAGCCGCGCCTGCCCGCGCCGGCTCCTGCCGGCCTGGACGGCCGCCCTGTGCTGCTGGCGCTGGAACTGCCGTCCGACCTGCCCTGGCCGCCGGCCGCCGCGCCCGCCGGCATCCAGATCGCCGGCCGGCTCGACACGCGCGAGGAACGGCGCCGCATCCTCGACGCGCTGGCCGACGCCGCCGCCTCGCGCCTCCTGATCGCCTGCGACGCCCGGCAGACGCCGGACCGCGGCACGCTCACGCTGATCGCCGAACTGGCCGCGCACGCGCAGCAGACGCGCGTCTGGCTGCTGATGCCCGCGCACGAGGACGGCCCGGCGCGCGCGCCGCTGTGGCGCGCGCAGCTCGCGGCGCTGGGCCTGCCCCCGCAGGCCGTGCTGGCGGCATCCGCCAACTCGCTGGCCTGGCTGGAGACCGGACATGGCTGATTCCCTGATCCGCATCGCCGTGGTGGGGCACACCAACACCGGCAAGACCTCGCTGCTGCGCACGCTGACGCGCGACACGCGCTTCGGCGAAGTCGCCGACAGCCCCGGCACCACGCGCCACGTCGAAGGCGCGCGCCTGCGCATCGAGGGTGGCGACGCGCTGGAATGGTTCGACACGCCCGGCATGGAAGACAGCATCTCGCTGCTGGAATACCTGGAGCGGCTGGAGGCGCCCGGCGAACGGCTGGACGGACCGGCGCGCGTGCGCCGCTTCCTGGATACGCCGGAAGCTCACGGCCGCTACGAACAGGAAGCGCGCGTGCTGGCCAAGATGCTGGACTGCGACGCGGCGCTCTACGTCATCGACGCGCGCGACCCGGTGCTGGGCAAGCACCGCGACGAACTCGACATCCTGGCCGCCTGCGGCCGGCCCTTGCTGCCCGTGCTGAACTTCGTCAACGCACCGCAGCATCGCGCCGCCGACTGGCGCGCGGCGCTGGCCCGGCTGGGCCTGCACGCAGTGGTGGAATTCGACACGGTGGCGCCCGCGCTGGACGGCGAACAGCAGCTGTACGCCCGGCTCGCCGTGCTGCTGGACCGCCATGCCGCCGCGCTGGCGCGCCTGTCCGACGCGCTCTCGCGGCAGCGTCGGGAACGCCGCGCCGCCGCCTTCGAGCTGCTGGCCGACCTGCTGATCGACGTGGCCGCGCTGCGCCTGTCCAGCCCCAATGACGCCGACGCGCTGGCGGCGGCGGCCGAACGCCTGCGCGCGCTGGCGCGCCAGCGCGAACAGGCCTGCGTCACCGCGCTGCTGGCGCTGTACAACTTCCGCCCATCCGACATCGACGCCGATGCATTGCCGCTGCAGGGCGAGCGCTGGGGCATGGACCTGTTCCATCCGCAGGCGCTCAAGGACATGGGCCTGCAGCTGGGCATGGGCGCGGCCGCCGGCGCCATGGCTGGCGCGGCCGTGGACCTGTTCAGCGCCGGCCTGAGCCTGGGCACGGGCATGCTGATCGGCGCGGCCGCGGGCGGGCTGTGGCAAGGCGTGGAAAAGCTCGGCAAGCGCGTGGCGGGCAAGCTGCGCGGCTGGCGCGAGATCAGCGTGGACGACGCCGTGCTGCGCCTCCTGGCGCTGCGCCAGCGCGAACTGATCGCCGCGCTCGAACATCGCGGCCATGCGGCGCGCACGCCCATCCGGATCGTCCCGCATGATGGCGAGGACCTGCGCAAGGGCGCCTTGCCTGCCGCGCTGAAAGAAGCGCGCAGCCGGCCCGAATGGTCGGCGCTGGGCCAGTCCCACGAGGACAGCGAACGCCGCAAGACCATGCTGCGCGAGCTTGCGCGGACGCTGTCCGCCGACGCGCCCACGGCCGGCTGACAGCGGCCGCCCGATTGGCGCTCAGACACCATTCATGCGCCCTGGCAAGCACGTACTATCCCCAATCCAAACCGATTGACGCTTAAAAGAATGGCTCTATAAGATGCCTTCTGCATGGGCGTGGGTCCGTCCCCCTCATGACGATGAATCACAAAATGGGGTTGGGTATATCGTGAAGCCGAAGTCCTGCGCAGTGATGTACATCAAGGCTCCCGCCGGCCGACCCGCATGCCGCGTCGCGCGGCGTCCATTCCCCAATTCCGTCTCGTCGTAAGCAGCAACGCCATGCCCCGGACTCCTCCAGGGGTCGGGGCCCATTCCTCTGCCGCGCGATCCGCGCACCATACGGAGCATCAGGGCTATGCGTACTTTCCCCGCTTTCAAACAGGCTGCGCTGACGGCGGCCCTGGTCGCCTCGCTGGCCTTCAGCGCCGGCGCCGCGGCCAAGACCTTCCACTGGTCGTACCAGGGCGACGCCTCGTCCATGGACCCGATGGCGCTGAACGAGACTTTCACGCTCGGTTTCCAGGGCAACATCTACGAAACGCTGGCCGGCTACGACGGCGAGCTGAAGCTGACGCCGCTGCTGGCCGAAAGCTGGGAAAACCCCGAGCCCACCAAATGGATCTTCAAGCTGCGCAAGGGCGTGAAGTTTCACGACGGCTCGCCCTTCACCGCCGACGACGTGATCTTCACCTGGAAGCGCAGCCTGACGCCGGGTTCCGACATGAAGGGCTACGGCGCCAAGGCGTCCGACATCAAGAAGATCGACGACTACACCGTCGAAGTCACCACGCCCGCGCCCAATCCCATCCTGCCGCGCGAATGGGCCTTCCTGTACATCATGAGCAAGACGTGGTCCGAGAAGAACAAGACCACCGAGGCCACCAACATCAAGGGCGACAACCAGGGCAACTACGCCAACCTGCACGCCAACGGCACCGGCCCCTTCATGCTGGCCGAGCGCCAGCCCGACGTGAAGACCGTGCTCAAGCGCTATGACGGCTACTGGAACAAGAACATCAAGACCAATATCGACGAGGTCATCTTCCAGCCCATCACGCAGGAAGCCACGCGCGTGGCCGCGCTGATCTCGGGCGAGATGGACCTGGTGCAGCCGGTGCCGGTGCAGGACTGGAAACGCCTGGAAGACGCCAAGGGCGTCAAGCCGCTGACCGCGCCCGAGGCCCGCGCCATCTTCATCGGCATGGACCAGAGCCGCGACGAGCTGCTGTTCTCGGACGTGAAGGGCAAGAACCCCTTCAAGGATCCGAAGGTGCGCGAGGCCGTGGTGCTGGCCGTGGACACCAAGATCATCAACGACAAGATCATGCGCGGCGCGGCCAAGCCGCTGGGCTCGCTGGTCGCCACCTCGATCAACGGCTATGACGAGTCCTACGGCGCGCCGTATAAGCCGGATCCCGAGCGCGCCAAGAAGCTGCTGGCCGAGGCCGGCTATCCCAAGGGCTTCTCCGTCACCATGGACTGCCCCAACGACCGCTACGTCAACGACGAAAAGATCTGCCAGGCCGTGGCCGGCATGCTGACGCGCGTGGGCATCAAGGTCAACCTGCTGGCGCAGACCAAGTCCAAGTACTTCGGCAAGATCCTGCTGCAGGCCGGCAACCAGACCAGCATGTACATGCTCGGCTGGACGCCCAGCTCCACCGACGCGCACAACGCGCTGCTGAACCTGGCCGGCTGCCGCGACGCCAAGACCGCCTCGGGCCAGTTCAACCTGGGCGGCTATTGCAACAAGAAGGTCGACGAGCTGATCACCCAGATCGGCACCGAGACCGACCAGGCCAAGCGCAACGCGATGATCAAGGAGGCCTTCGGCATCGTGCGCGCCGAGTACGGCTACCTGCCGCTGCACCAGCAGCCCATGTCCTGGGGCGTGAAGGACAACATCAAGGTCATCCAGCGCGCCGACGACGTGCTCGACCTGCGCGACGTCGTGCTGCCCTGATATCGGGCGCAGCCTTTGCCGGGCGGCCTCGGCCGCCCGGATCGCGATACGGCCGCCCCCGCCGCCGGCTTTCTTGAGGGCCACACCCCATGCTTTCCTTCATCGCGCAACGACTCTTCCAGTCGCTGCTGGTCATGCTCACCGTGGCGTTGATCGCCTTCGCCATGTTCCGCTACGTGGGCGACCCCCTGGCCACCATGGTGGGCCAGGACACCACGGCGGAACAACGTGAACAACTGCGCGAGCAGCTGGGCCTGAACGATCCCTTCGTGGTGCAGTACGCGCGCTTCGTGGCCGACGCCGCGCGCGGCGACTTCGGCGTCTCTTACCGCCACCGCCGTCCGGTCAGCGAACTGCTGGAAGAACGCCTGCCCGCCACGCTGGAACTGTCCTTCGTGTCCGCCGTCATGGCGCTGGCGCTGGGCATTCCCATGGGCATCTACACGGCGCTCAAGCGTCACGGCGTGCTGTCCAAGGCCTTCATGGCCATCTCGCTGGCCGGCATCTCCCTGCCCACCTTCCTGATCGGCATCCTGCTGATCCTGTTCTTCGGCGTACAGCTGCGCTGGCTGCCCAGCTTCGGGCGCGGCGACGTGGTCGGGCTGGGCTGGTGGACCACGGGCTTCCTGACCAAGTCCGGCCTGCTGGCGCTGATCATGCCCGCCATCACGCTGGCGCTGTTCCAGATGACGCTGATCATGCGGCTGGTGCGCGCCGAGATGCTGGAAGTGCTGCGCGCCGACTTCATCAAGTTCGCACGCGCCCGCGGCCTGCCGGAGCGGCTGATCAATTTCCGCCATGCGCTCAAGAACACCATGGTGCCGGTCATCACCATCACCGGCCTGCAGCTGGGCTCCATCATCGCCTTCGCCATCATCACCGAGACCGTGTTCCAGTGGCCCGGCATGGGCCTGCTGTTCATCCAGGCCATCAGCACGGTGGACATCCCCGTCATGGCGGCCTACCTGGTGCTGATCGCATTCATGTTCGTGGTCATCAACCTGATCGTCGACCTGCTGTATTTCGCGGTGGACCCGCGCCTGCGCGTGCAGAGCAAGTAAGGCAGGCACTTTCCAGGACGAACGTAAAGGAATCCGCATGACCGCCCGCATCGCCCCCTTCTTCGCGCGCGCCGCCGACAGCGATCTCTGGTACAGCTTCAAGCGCTCGCCCGCCGCCGTCATTGGCGCCCTCGTCACGCTGCTGATCGTGCTCGGCGCGGTGTTCGCGCCGCTGATCGCCCCGCAGAATCCCTTCGACCCGGGTCAGGTCCTCATCATCGACGCCAATACGCCGCCGTCCTGGGAAGAGGGCGGCAGCGCGGCCTTCATGCTCGGTACCGACGACCAGGGCCGCGACATCTTCTCTGCCCTGCTCTACGGCTCGCGCGTGTCGCTGCTGGTGGGCCTGGCCTCGGTCGCGTTCTCGATGGTGCTGGGCGTCACGCTGGGCCTGATCAGCGGCTACGCGGGCGGACGCGTGGACAGCTTCATCATGCGCATCGCCGACGTGCAGCTGTCCTTTCCCGCCATCCTGGTGGCGCTGCTCATCGACGGCGTGGCGCGCGGGCTGCTGCCGCGCGACATGCACGACGAGCTGGCGATGTACGTATTGATCTTCGCCATCGGCACCTCCGGCTGGGTGCAGTATGCGCGCACCGTGCGCGGCTCCACGCTGGTCGAGCGCAACAAGGAATACGTGCAGGCCGCCCGCCTGATCGGCATCGGCCCCGTCACCATCCTGCGCCGCCACATCCTGCCCAACGTGATGGGGCCGGTGCTGGTGATCGCCACCATCCACCTGGCCGTGGCCATCATCACCGAGGCCACGCTGTCCTTCCTGGGCGTGGGCGTGCCGCCGACCGCGCCGTCGCTGGGCACCTTGATCCGCATCGGCAACAGCTACCTGTTCTCGGGCATGTGGTGGATCTCCATCTTCCCCGGCATCGTGCTGGTGGCGCTGGTGCTGTCCGTCAACCTGCTGGGCGACTGGCTGCGCGACGCGCTCAATCCGAAGCTGCGCTGAGAACATCATGGCCCTGTTGAACATCGACGACATCCGCATCGAATTTCCCAGTCGCCGCGGCACCATGGTGGCGGTGGACGGCGTGTCCCTGAGCCTGGAGAAAGGCGAGATCCTGGGCGTGGTGGGCGAATCCGGCGCCGGCAAGTCCACCATCGGCAACGCCGTGATCGGCCTGCTGGAAGCGCCCGGCCGGCTGGCCGGCGGCCAGGTGTTGCTCAACGGCGAACGCATCGACACGCTGACGCCGGCGCAGCAGCGCCGCGTGCGCGGCCGGCGCATCGGCATGATCTTCCAGGATCCGCTGACCTCGCTGGATCCGCTGCAGACCGTGGAAAGCCAGCTGGTGGAAACCATGCAGGTGCACCTGGACCTGTCCCAGGCCGAGGCCGCCAAGCGCGCCGTGCAATTGCTGACGCAGGTCGGCATCGACAAGCCCGAGCTGCGCGCCAAGCAGTATCCGCACCAGTTCTCCGGCGGCATGCGGCAGCGCGTGGTGATCGCGCTGGCGCTGTGCTGCGAGCCGGAAGTCATCATCGCCGACGAGCCGACCACGGCGCTGGACGTGTCCATCCAGGCGCAGATCCTGGAGCTGCTGCGCAAGCTGTGCCGCGAAGAGCAGGTTGGCATGATCATCATCACGCACGACATGGGCGTGATCGCCGACGTGACCGATCGCGTGGCGGTGCTGTATCGCGGCAAGCTGGTCGAAGAGGGCGCCACCGCCAAGATCCTGGGCGATCCCGACCATCCCTACACCCGCAGCCTGATCTCGGCCGTGCCCCGGCCCGACATCAAGCTCACGCGCTTTCCGCTGGTCACCTACATCGAGGACGTGAAGACGCCGGCGCAGCCGCTGGACATCGCCACCCACTGGCTGGGCCAGCGGCGCGACTTCGGCGGGCGCGGCGACGGTCCGCTGGTCGATGTGCGCGGCCTGGGCATGCGCTTCGTGCTCAAGAACGCGTTCCTGAAACGCAACCAGCGCACGCTGGACGCGGTCAAGAACGTCGGCTTCGCCATCGGCGAGGGCGAGGTCTTCGGCCTGGTGGGCGAGTCCGGCTCGGGCAAGTCCACGGTCGCGCGGCTGATCTCCGGGCTGTACACGCCGTCGGCCGGATCGGTGCACTTCGGCGGCACCGACCTGACCGCGCTCAAGGGCGAGAAGCAGCTCAATCCCTTCCGCCGCCAGATCCAGATGATCTTCCAGGATCCGTATTCCTCGCTGAATCCGCGCATGCGCGTGCTGGACATCATCGCCGAGCCCATCCGCTTCCACCGGCTGGCCGACAGCGAGGCGCAGGCGCGCCGCATCGTCGCCGACCTGCTCGACGTGGTAGGCCTGGGCGAGCGCGCCGCCCAGCGCTATCCGCACGAATTCTCCGGCGGCCAGCGCCAGCGCATCTGCATCGCACGCGCCCTGGCCACGCGTCCGCGCTTCCTGATCTGCGACGAGCCCACCTCGGCGCTGGACGTGTCCATCCAGGCGCAGATCCTGAACCTGCTCAAGGACCTGCAGGAACAGCTCGGCCTGACCATGCTGTTCATCAGCCACGACCTGCCTGTGATCCGCCAGATGTGCGACCGCGTCGGCGTGATGCGCCATGGCGAACTGCTGGAAGTGGCGGACACGGAAACCCTGTTCGATCGCCCGCAACACCCCTATAGCCAACACCTGCTGGGCCTGATGCCGCGCCTGCAATCCATGTCCCGCGAGGGGCTGGACGTGGCCGGCTAGGGCCGCATGCACTGAACCAAGGAACGAGACATGAGCACCTCGCAGCAAACCCTGTTCATCGGCGGCCTGGTATTCGATGGATTGGGCAAGACCCTGGCCGGACACGGCGTGCTGGTCCAGGACGGCCGCATCGCGCGCGTGGCGCCGGCGGCCGAGTTCGAAGGCTATGCCGGCCGCAAGGTCGACACCGCCGGCATGACGCTGATGCCCAGCCTGGCGGACTGTCACGTGCACCTGGTCTACACCGGCGGCCCCGACCCCAACGCGCAGATGAACAAGCAGGGCCCGGCGCAGATCACGCTGACCGCGCTGGAGAACGCGCAGGCCAGCCTGCGCGGCGGCGTCACCGCGCTGCGCGACTGCGGCGGCAAGGACTACCTGGAATTCGGCGTGCGCGACGCCATCGCGCGCGGCGTCTTTCCCGGTCCGGCGATCAGGGCGTCCGGCCGCATCATCTGCATGACCGGCGGCCACGGCAACCGCATCGGCCGCGTGGCCGACGGCTGCGAGGAAGTGGTGAAGGCCGTGCGCGAGCAGGTCCATGCCGGCTGCGACCTGGTGAAGATCATGGCCACCGGCGGCGTCATGACGCCGGGCGTCAGCCCCATGGACGCGCACTACAGCTTCGCCGAGATGAAGGCCGGCGTGCACGAGGCCAAGCGCTTTCGCAAGAGCACGGCCAGCCACGCGCAGGGCACGGAAGGCATCCTGAACGCCGTGCGCGCCGGCATCGATTCCATCGAGCACGGCATCTTCATGGACGAGGAATGCCTGCGCGAGATGCTGGAGGCCCGGACCTACCTGGTGCCCACCATCGCCGCCGTGCGCAACATCGTGGCCAATGCCGACAACGGCATCCCCGCCTACGCGGTGGAAAAGGCCCGCGCCGTCGAACAGCGCCACCGCAAGTCCATCCAGATGTACTACAAGGCCGGCGGCCGCATCGCCATGGGCACCGACGCGGGCACGCCGTTCAACCTGCATGGCGAGAACGCCATGGAGCTGGCCTACATGGTGGAGTTCGGCATGACGCCGGTGGACGCGCTGGTCGCGGGCACCTCGCGCGGGCACGACCTGATGGGCATGGACGGGCACGGCGCCATCCAGGACGGCAACGCCGCCGACCTGCTGCTGGTACAGGGCGATCCGACCCAGGACATCACGAAGGCGGCCGACAAGCGCTTCCATGTGGCGGTGCTGCAGGGTGGCGTGGTCCAGGCAGGCGCCTTGCCTGGGTGAGTATCACGGGCGCAGCGCCGCGTTGCGCTCGCCCACGCCAATGAAAACGGGCTGATGCGCGCAAGGCGCATCCTGTCTCTTATTCACAACTCCGAGCCCACCAGACGCAACATGGAATCTCGTATTCCGTCTTCTGCTTGTAAAAAAAAAAAAAATACAATTCTAATCTAAC
>NZ_JCBANG010000111.1:0-18568 GCF_059760905.1 Achromobacter sp. 1011811831 | reverse complement strand
GCTTTCCGCCGGGGCGCTGTTTTTGTCAGGGCGCCGGCGCGACGTTCACCGTGGCGCTGTAGCGACGGATGCCCAGCGTCTTGTTCTGGTATTTCACTTCCCAGGCCAGGGTGTCCGCGCCGGGCTGGCTGGTCTGGTAGACCACCTGGGCGATTGGCACGGCCTTGTAGGCGCAGCGACCCGAGTCGCTCGACTGGCCCTGGGTATGGGCCACGTTGGCCGAGCCCAGGTGCGGCGGCAGGGTGATCGTCACCTTTGGCGCCCGCAATGCCAGGCAATCCGACCCTCTTATTTCGTAGTAAGAAGCCAACACAGCCACGTCTCCCACTTTCAATGACTGGGCGCAGGCGCCGCCGGCATAAGCCAGGGTCGCGGCGGCCAGCAGGGGAATAAAACGGGGACGTATAATTGAAACAGGCATTGGAACTCGCTCGAAGTCGAGGACTGAGGGCAGGGGCGAAGTTTGCCCTCAGTCCGTGGCCGTATCAAGACGGACGCACCTGACTGGAACTTTAACGGCCCGTTCCGGCCAAAACCTGACGTCCGCGCCCATTTCCTTGAACCAGGCGCTGCGGGCCGCGCCATTCGGCGCAGGCCATGCAGGCGGGGACGTATCGCGACGCGCCTGAAATGTTTTTGCGGAAAATCGGGTTCATTGGCGGCTTGCCTACGGGTTTTTCAGCTGGTTTCCTGCCAGCCAAACGGGGCTTAGTCCTTGATTTCTCTCAATAACTATTTTGAAACTCCCTTGTCATAAGCTGGCAAAGGTAAGCTAAACTCCAGGCACTCTTTACGCGAGGCTCACAAAAGCTTTATGGATTACATCCTTTCCTTCATTGCTGGCGGTCTGACCCAAGCCACCTGGTGGCAGGTCGTGGTTTTCACGCTGGTGGTGACGCACATCACGATCGTCTCGGTCACCGTCTTCCTCCATCGCAGCCAGGCGCACCGCGGTCTGGACCTGCATCCCGCCGTCATGCACTTCTTCCGCTTCTGGCTCTGGATGACGACGGGCATGGTCACCAAGGAATGGGTCGCCATTCACCGCAAGCACCACGCCAAGTGCGAAAAGGAAGGCGATCCCCATTCGCCCATCCTGTTCGGCATCTGGAAGGTGCTGTTCCGTGGCGCCGAGCTCTACCGCGAAGAATCCAACAACAAGGAAACCATGGCCAAGTTCGGCCACGGCACGCCTGACGACTGGCTTGAGCGCAAGGTCTACAGCAAGCACAGCCTGTGGGGCGTGCTGACCATGCTCGCCATCGACGTGGCCCTGTTCGGCGCCATCGGCCTGACCGTCTGGGCCGTGCAGATGGCCTGGATCCCGTTCTGGGCCGCCGGCGTGGTCAACGGCATCGGCCACTACTGGGGCTACCGCAACTACAACAGCCCGGACACCAGCACCAACGTGTTCCCCTGGGGCATCGTGATCGGCGGCGAAGAACTGCACAACAACCACCACGCCCACGGCACGTCGGCCAAGTTCTCGGCCAAGTGGTACGAATTCGACATCGGCTGGTGCTACATCAACATCCTGAAGTTCCTGGGTCTGGCCAAGATCAAGAAGGTCGCGCCCAAGCTCAAGCTGGATGATTCGCGCACCGGCATCGACCTGCGCACGCTGCAGGGCGTGATCACGCACCGCTACGAAGTCATGGCCCGCTACGCCGACATCATCAAGAGCGCCGCCCGCGAAGAGCTGGCCAAGATGAAGGCCTCGCGCCAGGAAGGCAACGCCGAATGCGGCTGGAGCCAGCTGCACAAGGTGCGCCGCGCCATCCACCGCAACGAGGACATCCTCCAGCCTGAGCAGCTGCAGGCCGTCGACCAGGCCATCGCCCAGAACAAGTCGCTGTCCACGCTGGTGCAGATGCGCCGTGAGCTCGGCCGCA
The DNA here is from genome assembly GCF_059760905.1 of Achromobacter sp. 1011811831. Lineage (NCBI taxonomy): Bacteria > Pseudomonadati > Pseudomonadota > Betaproteobacteria > Burkholderiales > Alcaligenaceae > Achromobacter > Achromobacter sp. 1011811831. Next base: position 16,676 of record NZ_JCBANG010000111.1, on the reverse strand, counting down.
TCTGGGAAAGCTCCAGCGCCAGCAGCGAACAGCTGCTCCATGACCTGCAGGCCTGGTGCCAGCGCGCCCAGCAAAGCGGCATCGCCGGGCTCGAGCAATTCGCTCAACGTCTGCGCCGCTACGCGGCATGATGCTAGAGAAGCTCAACCCCGAACAACGCGCCGCAGTAACGTTAGAACCGCAGCACGCCCTGGTCCTGGCCGGGGCGGGCAGCGGCAAGACCCGGGTGCTCACCACCCGCATGGCCTGGCTGATTCAAACCGGCCAGGCTTCGCCTTTTGGGCTGCTGGCCGTCACGTTCACCAACAAGGCCGCCCGCGAGATGCTGGCGCGGATGTCGGCCATCCTGCCGATCGATACGCGCGGTCTCTGGATCGGCACCTTCCACGGGCTGTGCAACCGCATGCTGCGGGCGCATCACCGCGATGCCGGCCTGCCGCAAAGCTTCCAGATCCTCGACGTCACCGACCAGCTCGCCGCCATCAAGCGGCTGATGAAGGCCAATGGCGTCGACGACGAGAAGTATCCGCCGCGCGATGTGCAGCGCTTCATCAACGGCGCCAAGGAAGAAGGGCTGCGCCCGGACGGCGTCGAAGCCTATGACAGCCATCGTCGCCGCCTGATCGAGATCTACCAGCTGTATGAGGCCCAGTGCCAGCGCGAGGGCGTGGTCGACTTCGCCGAGCTGCTGCTGCGCGCCTACGAGCTGCTGTCGCGCAACGCGCCGGTGCGAGAGCACTACCAGCGGCGTTTCCGCCACATCCTGGTCGACGAGTTCCAGGACACCAACACGCTGCAGTACAAGTGGCTGCGTTTGCTGGCCGGCGGCGGCGCGGCGATCTTCGCCGTGGGCGACGACGACCAGTCCATCTACGCGTTCCGGGGCGCCAACGTCGGCAACATGGCCGACTTCGAGCGCGATTACGCGCATGGCACGGTGATCCGGCTGGAGCAGAACTATCGTTCCTATGGCCACATCCTGGATTCGGCCAACGCGCTGATCGGCCACAACAGCGGCCGCCTGGGCAAGAACCTCTGGACCGAGCAGGGCGAAGGCGAGCCCGTGCGCGTCATCGAGCAGCCGTCGGACGGCATGGAAGCCCAGTGGGTGGTGGACGAGATCCGTTCGCTGATCCACGAAGGCAGCCTGCGCCGCGAGATCGCCGTGCTCTACCGCAGCAACGCGCAGTCGCGCGTGCTGGAACACGCCATCTTTTCCGCCGGCATTCCCTACAAGGTCTATGGCGGCCTGCGCTTTTTCGAGCGCCAGGAAATCAAGCACGCGCTGGCCTATCTGCGCCTGATGGCCAACCCGCAGGACGACACGTCGTTGATGCGGGTGGTGAACTTCCCCACGCGCGGCATCGGCGCGCGCACGCTGGAAACGCTGGCCGACGCAGCCCGCACCCATGACATCAGCCTGTATTCGGCGGTGGCCATGGTGGGCGGCAAGGGCGGTTCCAACCTGGTGCAGTTCGCCCAGCTCATCAATCGCCTGATCGAGGAAACGCGCGACCTGCCGCTGCCCGAGATGGTCGAGCACATGCTCGAGGCCAGCGGCCTGAACGCCCATTACAAGGCCGAGCGCGAAGGCGCCGAGCGCCTGGAAAACCTGAACGAACTGATCACCGCCGCGGCCGTGTTCGCGTCCGAGGAAAACTACGACGGCATGCCCGCCGGCGTGGTGCCCCAGACCGACGCGTCCTCGACGCTGATGCCGGGCGTGGTCGACGCGCCCATCGTGGCGCCGGACGGCATGACGCCGCTGGCGGCCTTCCTGTCGCACGCGGCGCTGGAAGCCGGCGACAACCAGGCGCAGCAGGGCCAGGACGCGGTCCAGCTCATGACGGTGCATGCCGCCAAGGGCCTGGAGTTTGACGCGGTCTTCATCACCGGCCTGGAAGAGGGCCTGTTCCCGCACGAGAACAGCATCCTCGAACAATCCGGGCTGGAAGAGGAACGGCGCCTGATGTACGTGGCGATCACGCGCGCGCGCCAGCGCCTGTACATCACGCTGGCGCAGAGCCGCATGCTGCACGGACAGACGCGCTACGCCATGCGCTCGCGTTTCCTGGAAGAAATCCCCGAGAAGCACCTGAAGTGGCTGACGCCCAAGGCCGGCCTGGCCCAGGCGGGCGCCTCGCAGGCGCCCTGGGGCGGCAGCCGCACCGACGCGTTCGGACGCAAGCCCACCAACACGATTGCGCCGCGTCAACCGCGCGGCGTCGCCACCGGAGTCACCGTGGGCGACAAGCAGTATCGTGTAGGCCAGGGCGTGCATCACGCGCGTTTCGGCGACGGCACCATCATCGGTCTGAGCGGGTCGGGGCAGGACGCCCAGGCCGAGATCCAGTTCCGCGACGTGGGCGCCAAGACGCTGGCGCTGGGCATCGCCAAACTCGACATAGTCCAGGGTTGAACGACATGGCTGACCACGATTCCCCCAAGGCCGAACTGGCATCGCTGCGCGCCGAGGTCGACGAGATCGACCAGCAGATCATGCTGCTGCTCGGCGTGCGCTTTCGCTGCACTGACATGATCGGCGAGCTCAAGCAGAACCACGGCATGGATCTGGTGGATCCCAAGCGCGAGGCCCAGCAGGTCGCGCGCATCCGCCGCCTGGCCGAAGAGGCCGGCGTGCCGGCCGCATTGGCCGAAACCATCCTGCGCGAGGTGATCGACACCGTGATCGACCACCACAGCCGTCTGCGCGACCGTCCCTACTCCTGATTCCGCCTTTGCCTGCCGGTCCGGCTGTCATCAGCCGGCCGACAGCGCGTCTTTTTTCCCATTCCCTCGTGAACGCCGGCAAGGCGTCGATGTCGTGCGCGCCCACGTCCGTTGGGCTGCCGCGCAACGCCTTTCACTGCAATCACATGTTTGAGAAGTTTCTGATATTAGTTTCATGTGGTCATAAGTAGATTGATGGCGCATCAACTCGGCGTACAGATCACCCGTACAGACCGGTTGTGCTTTCGCCCTTTTCGTCGATGTCAACACATGGCAGAAGCGGGATGGGTTCTGCTTTTTCCTCCATTATGTTGGCGTGAATACAAAAATGTCATTCTCTTGCAAGACCCAAGATCAAAGCCAGGCACATGAGTTGTGGACCCCTGTTTCGGATGCTGCTCAATCGGGCGCATGTGCGGTGGCGCTGACGAACCCGCGTCGGCTGCTGCCCGGCAAGGCCGTCGGCATGGTGGCGCTGGCTGCCTTGAGCATGGGGAGCGGTCAAACACTTGCGCAGACCTACGTTGAGCAATCTATCTTTGATACCACGGTGTCCGGCATACAAACGTCAATCAACGGAAATACCAATGCCATCAACAGCACCAACAGCAATCTGACGACCACCAATAACAATCTGGCCGCGACCAATACCAAATTGCAGACGGTGCGCGATACCGGAGAACTCGGCCTGGGCGCCAAGACGAACGCGGGTGGCGGTTCGATCGGCAACGACACCAGTTCGGAGGATGGCGGTGCTGTAGGTAAGACCGCCAAGACCGGGGCCGGCGGCTCGGTTGGCACAGACACCCGCTCGGACGACGGCGGTGCCGTGGGCAAGACGGCTCAGACAGGTTCGGGCGGCTCGATCGGCAGCGACACTCGCTCGGTTGACGGCGGTGCCGTGGGCAAGACCGCCCAGACGGGTTCGGGCGGCTCGATCGGCAGCGACACCCGCTCGGACGACGGCGGTGCCGTGGGCAAGACCGCCCAGACGGGTTCGGGCGGCTCGATCGGCAGCGATACCCGCTCGGTCGACGGCGGTGCCGTGGGCAAGACCGCCCAGACGGGTTCGGGCGGTTCGATCGGCAGCGATACCCGCTCGGTTGACGGCGGTGCCGTGGGCAAGACCGCCCAGACGGGTTCGGGCGGTTCGATCGGCAGCGACACCCGCTCGGTTGACGGCGGCGCCGTGGGTAAGACGGCTCAGACGGGGTCGGGCGGCTCGATCGGCAGCGAGGCCTTTTCGATCGATGGCGGTGCCATCGGGTTGCAGGCGCAGACGGCGTCCGGCGGTTCGGTAGGCACCGGGGCGCGTTCGGACACGGGCGGCGCGACGGGCCGGTCGGCGGTCACGCAATCTGGCGGCGCCGTGGGTCAGGCCGCCCGTTCCACGACCGGTTTTGCCGGCGGCAATGGTGCGGTGACACTGGACGGCGTGGCACTGGGCAGCGGCGCCAGCGCGGCGCCGGCGAAATCGGTCGCAATCGGCTCGGGCAGCCAGGCATTGGCCGAGAATTCCGTGGCGATTGGCACGGACTCGGTGGCGACCGATCCGGGCACGGTCTCGTTCGGCTCGGATGGCAATCCGCGTCGGCTGACCAATGTGCTGGACGGCATCAAGCGCACCGACGTTGCCACGGTCGGGCAGGTGGAGGACATGCGTCGGCGTCTGCAACGAGACCTGCGCGGCGCGACTTCGCTGTCGCTGGCCGTGGCCGGGCTGCCGCAGGCCTATCTGCCGGGACGCAGCATGGTGTCTGTCGCTACCGGTTCCTACGGAGGCCAGGCGGGCTTTGCGGTGGGCATGTCCATGGTCAGCCCGGGCGGAAAGTGGACCTACAAGGGCGCCGTGGCCGGCGATAGCCGTGGCGGCGTGGGCGGCAACGTCGGCGTGGGCTACGAGTGGTAAATCTGTGAGCGGTACTTGAATGACGGTCCGCGCCGGTATGCAGTCTGCCGGCGCGGACCGGCGCAAGCATGCAGGCCCCCGCCATGGACGCGATCCGGGCGGGGGCATGCTGTTTTATGGCGAACCGGACAGCAGTCGCAAGGCGCGCCGCTTCGGTTCGGCATCGCTGTGGTTGCACAGCACGGCGGCGCCTCGTCCGGAAGCCGGTGCGTAGGCCCAGTATGACGCGTAGCCCGCCCAGCCGCCGCCATGCGAAATCACGACTTCGCCCTGGATCAGGGTGTATTCCCAGCCATTGACGTAGACATCACGGTCTTTCGCCAATGCGTTGCGGTCGACCTGCTGCAAGCCCAGCATGCTGCGCACGCCTCGGGCGGATTGGCCGTTGGCGCGCGGCAGCGGTGTATCACGGTGCACATGTCCAAGCCACCGGCCCATGTCGGCCGCCGTTGTATAGACCTGCCCATCCCCCGTCTGTTCCCAGCGTGACTCGTCGAGTTGCCAGCCTTGTGCGTTGCGTGTCCAGCCGCGCGCCAGCCCGTCCAGGCGGGTCGGGTAATGGTCCACGATATGGGTGGCGCGCAGGCCCAGCGGCTCGAAGATGCGCTGGGCGGAAAAGTCCGCGAGGCTCTGGCCGCTGACGTGCCGTACCACCTCGGCCAGCAGGAAGTAACCGGTATTGCTGTACTCAAAGCGGCTGCCGGGCGCGAAGCGCAGTTTCGACATGCGTGCGAGCAGGTCCAGCGTTTCTTCACGCGTGACCCGCCCGGACATTCGTCCCGCGCGTTCCAGCGGGGTGATGTAGTCGGGCAGCCCGCTGCGATGCGTCAGAATCTGCCGCAGGGTGGGCGTGCGCAGTTCCCCATTGAGTTCAGGCAGGTGGATGCCGACCTCATCCTCCAGGGTCAGTTTTCCCTCTTCGGCCAGCAGCAGGACGGCCAGTGCGGTGAACTGCTTGGATACCGACGCGATGTTGAATCGGGTATCGGCATCAATGCGCCGTCCGGTGGTCAGATCGGCCACCCCGTAAGCGTCCAGGGTCGTTGTGTTGGCGCCATCGGTGGCGACCCAGGCGCAGCCGGGCGTCAGCGTTTCCGACGGCTGCGCGGACAGGGCCACCGAAGATGCCGACAGGGTCAGCGCCGCCAGCAAGGCGCGGCCGCGCATCACCAGCGCCCCGTGAACGTCAGGCTGATCTGGCGTCCCAGCCCCCAGTTGCAAGTCCAGAGCGATCCGCATGTGGAGACGTAGCGCTTATTGGTCAGGTTGCTGAGGTTCAGCGCCAGTTCGCTATCGCGCAGCGAGGGCCACAGATTACCGAGCAGCAGGGATGCGCGGGCGTCCAGCACGGTATGCGCGGGGATGGTCAAACCCGCGTAGCCCCCCCCGGCCATGCCGATATCGCCGTTGTGCGTCTTGCCCACGTAGCGCACGCCAGCGCCCAGCACCGCACCTTGCAGGGCATGCTGGCCCGTCAGGGTGTAGTCCATCCACAGGGCGGCCTGCTGGCGCGGCACGAACAGCAGCGGCTTGCCTAATTCTTCGGGGATCTCGGTGCGCGTGACCTTGGTGTCCAGAAAGGTGTAAGAGCCGATGATCGACCAGTTTCTGGACAGTCTGCCGTTCAATTCGAATTCCAGGCCGCGTGAGCGGACTTCGCCGGTCTGCACCTGGTCCGGAAATCCGTGGACGGGGTCATCGGTCAGCCGGTTCGTTTGACGGATGTCGAACAGCGCAACGGCCAGCATCCAGTCCTGCCGTGGCTGCACCTTGATCCCCAGCTCAAGCTGACGTGCGCGCATGGGCTTGAAGGCCGTGCCTGTGGCAGTCACGCCGGCGACCGGCTCGAATGAGGTGCCGTAGCTCACATGGGGCGCCCATCCGTCCGCTTCATACAGCATGCCGAGGCGGCCGCTGGCGGCGCTGTCGCGCTGGCCCAAATCCGCAGTTTCGTCGCGCCGCGTACTGGCGCCATCGATTCGGGATCGGTCGTGACGCAACCCGGCGATCAGGTGCAGTCTGTCCCAGCGCAGGGCATCTTGCAGGTACAGCCCCATCGTCGTTTGTCCGCTGCGGATGCGCGACAGCGGGGTGAACGGGCTTATCGCCATGCCGTACTGCGGATCATAGACGTCGAGCACGCCGTCACTGTCATCCGGGCCGACGGCAGCAATGTCCCGGCGTGCGGAGAAGCGGTCCCTATAGTAGTCAAGTCCCACCGTGATCGTGTGCTGGACAGGTCCGGTGGCGGTGCGCAAGTCCAGGCGGGTATCGCTGGCGTAGGCGTTGGAGGTGCCGCGTCCGTGGTTGGCGTAGCGCTTGATGCTGCGCCAGTCCCAGGCGCCTTCGGCCGGATCGGGTTCGGCGTACATATCGCTCTGGACCATTTTCAGATTCGTTTTGATGCGTTGCACACGGCTTTCATGATGCAGCGTCAGACTGTCAGTCAAGTCATACTTCAGCGAGATGCCGCCCATGTTCTGGTCGCGGTCGAAGCGGTCAAAGCCAGGTTCGCCGATGTTGCGTCCGGTTGCCAGCGCACCGTTCGGATTCGCGTACAGCGTGCCATAAGCGGGCAGCCACTGGGAGTCATTGCCGCCCCGGTCGCGTTGCAGCGCCGCCCAGAATTGCACCTCGCCCCGCCGGGCCAAGTCGATTTTCACAGAGGGCGCAAACAGTTGACGCTTGCGTTCGACAAAGTCCACCTGGCTGTCGCTGGTGCTGTCCAATGCCAGCAGCCGCCAGGCGAGCTGCTGCTCTTCGGTCTTGCCGTGCAGATCGACGCCGGCGCGGCGCTGGTTGTGGCTGCCGGCCGTGAGTTCGACGCTCTGGGTCGTCAGGTCCATGTCCGCGCGCTTGCTGGACAGGGCGATCAGTCCGCCCGGCACCATGGCACCATACAGTGAGGACGCAGGCCCTTTGAGTACCTCAATGCGGTTGAGCATGTAGGGATCGATCTGCGGCCGGGTCCAGTTGTTGCCGGCGCCGGACCCGCCGTCCAGTTTCAGACCATTGAGCCAACTGACCGACCCCGAGTTAAAGCCCCGGAAGGCCAGTGTGTCAAAGCGCGAGTCAACGCCTTCGTACTCGGCGGAGATTCCCGAGGTGTATCGCAGGGCTTCGGAGACGCTGCGCGTGGCCTGGGCCTCGATTTGATGCTGGGTCACGACGGAGACCGACCCGGGCGTTGTGAACAGGGCCTGGTCTGTCTTGGTGGCCGCTGCGCTGCGAAGCGCCGAGTAGCCGTTGGCGGGGCCGGTCGCGTTTTCGCGCAGGCCGGTGACCGTCACCTTGGGCAGTTCAGTCGCGTCGGATGACGAGCTGGCAACACGCGTGACCAGCACCTTGGCGCCGTCGATTGAGGCCGTCAGGCCGGATCCGCGCAACAGGCGGTCCAGCGCCTGTGCGACGGTCAATTGCCCGGAGACGGCCGGCGCCGACTTGTCGGCCACGTCGGAGGCCGCGAAGGTCAGTTGCAGGTTGGCCTGGCGGGCCAGTTCGTTCAGCGCCTGTCCGAGCGGCTGTGCTGCAAGGTGGACGCTGACGGGAGCCGCCGTGGCGGCGGTTTCGGGTTGGGCAAGGACGGCCGGCGGGTGGCCGGCCGAGAAGGCCGCCGCGAGGGCGGTAGCCAGGATCAGAAGCGTGGAGTGAGGGCGCTTGGGCGGCTGCGGTTGATGCATGGAGGAAGGGGCCTTGATTCGGGAATCGAGTTCGGGCCGTCCGCGATCAGAACGGCCCACTGCTACCGATGTAGACGCACCAGCCCGCCCAATCCTCAGGTATGCCGGATGAAACGGCGCAAAATGTTGGGGCTGCCTACCGCGCCACGATTTCCGTGATGTTGCCCCGCCGTACCAGCCGGATGGGAAGCACCTGGGGCAGGGTTTCCGTGAAATGCCGCCATTGCCGCACACCGTAACTGCCGCCGACTCGCATGGCCGCCACGGCGGGGTCGCGCACGATCAGGCCAGTATTGCCATAGCGCTCAAATTCGGCAATCGCCGCACTCAACGGGGTCTGGTCGAAGTTGACGCGGCCGTCGCGCCAGGGGGCGATGGCCGATGTGGGAATGGGACTTACCGCGCTGAGGCGGCCGGCCTGGTCGGCCACTGCCATTTGTCCGGCAGTCAGTTCAAGCGGCGCCGCCGGGGAAGCTTCGTCGCGGTTTGCCTGATCGGCAGGCGCGACGCGCACATGGCCTTCTTCCACGGCGATGACCGTCTGGCCCGCATCCAGGCCGGAGGTCGTCTGCCTGACGGAAAAACGCGTGCCTACGACCGTGATACGCAGCGCGCCCGCCCGGACGTGGAAGGGACGTGTCGCGTCTGGCGCGACGGTGAACATGGCCTGGCCGTTGTGCAGCCGTACCTCGCGCCGGTCTGAATACAAGCGGGCATCCATCCGGGTTGCCGTATCCAACTGCAGGTGGCTGCCCTGATCGCCGGCATCGGGCAGGGTTATGGTCTGCTGCTGGCCCGGCCCGGTGGCAAAGGACTGGTCGAACAGAGGCTGTTGCCCCCGGTACTGCCAACTCGCCCAGCCGACGATCACGAAGGCGAGCGCTGCGGCCATTGTGCGCGCAAGATGGCCGCGCCGGTGCGTGCGCTGCCGGACGGACGCGGGGTTTGATGGTGCCGTGGCCGGTGACGGGTCGTGCGTATCGCGTGGGTCGGTGCCAAGCGCCGTCGTGTCCGTATCAGGCAGCCGTTTTATGTTCGCGTAGGCTGAGTCCATTTCGTCGAGGGCGGCGGCGTGGCGCGGGTCGGCGTCCAGCCAGGCCTGCAGCGCAGCTTGGCCATGGGCATCCAAACCGCCACGCCGGCGCACCATCCACATGGCCGCTTCGATATCGAGCGGGTCCTGCGTGCGTGCGAAGGCGTCGAACTCGCGTTCCTGTTCAGCGTCGTCGGGCAGGGGGGCGGGCGAGGCGGCGTTCATGGGCAGGGGGGCGGACGGCATGTGAGGCGGTGTTGGCCGGGACAGGATCAGCGCCTGGCCGTCGGCGGCGTCTGGCGATGGTCCGCGTGCTGCAGCCCGCGTGCGCATTGCCGGCAGGCCACCATGCCACGCACGATGTGCTTTTCCACCATGCTGACCGAGATGCCCATGCGTTGGGCGATCTGTGCCTGGCCGAGCTCGTCGAAGACATAGAGCACGAAGGCTTCGCGGCAACGTGCCGGCAGGCTTTCGATGGTATTGACGTAGGCGCGGACTACTTGCAGAGCGGCAAGCGCTTCCTCGGGCTGCAGGTGCGTCGGCGCGGCCGGATGCTGATGTTCGGCCAGGGCGTCCAGGTTGTCATGCCGACGCACTTTGGCGCGGCGATGCCAGTCGATGATCAGGTTGCGCGCCGTGCGATAGAGCAGGGCGCGCAGGTCCAGCACGGTTTGGCCGGAGGATTGGGCGCTCAGGACGCGCAGGCAGCTTTCCTGGGTCAGATCCGCCGCCGTATCGCGGTCGCTGACCTGGCGGGTCAGAAAATTCAGCAGCTCGCGGTGATAGCGCTCGAGCACGGTAGTACCAGTGGTGTGGGGGGAGTATCGCGGTTAATAAAAATTGAAAAGATAATAGTAGTATCAATGAGAATTGTTTTTATATGAAATTCTGAATTCAGGCAACTTCCGCCGCCTTTCTGGCTGTCGTGAGCGCCACAGTCGGGAGCGCCCTGCGCCCTGCGCGCGGCGACGTCGGGGACGTGCACCGCTTGTTGCGCGTGGCATCAGGCTTCGGCTTGCCCGATTTCCTCCAGCGAGCCCTGCAGCTCCAGCCACTGCTCTTCCAGCTCGTCCATGCGCTTGCCGTGTTCGCCATGCTCGGCCATGACCTTCTGGCGTTCGGCGCGGCGTTCGTCGGAGTACAGGTCCGGATCGGCGATGGTCGCGTCCAGCGCCTGCAGCTTGGCGCGCAGCTTTTCCATCTCGGTCTCGACCTTGGCGAGTCTGGCTTCCAGCGGCTTGCGCAGGGCGGCAAGGCGTTGGCGCTGTTCGGCCTCGGCGCGGCGCTGGGCCTTGCGGTCGACGACGGGTTCTGCGCCTTCCGCGCTTTCACGCGCCTCGGCCCGTTCGCCCGCATTGCGCGCGGCCAACCAGTCGCGGTAGTCCTCCAGGTCGCCGTCGAACTCGCGCACGGCGCCGTCGGCCACGATCCAGAAGCTGTCCACCGTGGTGCGCAGCAGGTGCCGATCGTGCGAGACCAGCAGCATGCTGCCGCCGAACTCGGCCAGCGCGGCGGCCAGGGCCTCGCGGGTTTCCACGTCCAGGTGGTTGCTGGGTTCGTCCAGCAGCAGCAGGTTGGGCTTTTGCCAGACGATGAGCGACAGCGCCAGCCGCGCCTTTTCGCCGCCGGACATGGGGCCGACCTTGCCGTTGACGGTGTCGCCGGAGAAGCCGAAGCCGCCCAGGTAGTTGCGCAGTTCCTGTTCGCGCGCCTCGGGCGCCAGTCGCGCCAGGTGCGCCAGCGGCGTGCTGTCCACGTCCAGCATGTCGAGCTGGTGCTGGTGGAAGTAGCCGATGGCCAGCCCGCGCGAGGCGCGGCGCTCGCCGGCCTGCACCGGCAGCTCTTCGGCCAGGGTCTTGATCAGCGTGCTCTTGCCCGCGCCGTTGGCGCCCAGCACGCCGACGCGGCTGCCGGCGCGCACCATCAGCGTCACGTCGCGCAGGATGGGCACGGTGTTGCCGGCCGCGTCGGTGTAGCCGGCGGACAGGTGTTCCAGCGTCAGCAGCGGATCCGGCACCTGGTCGGGCGAGGGAATGCGGATATCGATGCCGGCCTCGGCCTGCAGCGGCGCCAGCACCTGCATGCGCGCCAGGGCCTTGACCCGGCTCTGCGCCTGCTTGGCCTTGGATGCCTTGGCCTTGAACCGGTCGATGAAGCCCTGCAGGCGGGCGGCCTCGCGCTGCTGCCGTTCGTAGGCGATGTTGCCCAGGCGCAGGCGCTCGGCGCGCTGCGTCAGGTAGTCGTTGTAGCCGCCGCGGTAGCGCACCAGCTTGGCGTGGTCGAAATGCAGGATGGATTTCGCCACCGCGTCCAGGAACTCGGTGTCGTGGGAGATCAGCATCACCGTGCCGGGATAGGCCGCCAGCCATTTCTCCAGCCACAGCATGGCGTCCAGGTCCAGGTGGTTGGTGGGTTCGTCCAGCAGCAGCAGCTCGGACGGCGCCATCAGCGCGCGCGCCAGCGCCAGGCGCATGCGCCAGCCGCCGGAGAAGCTCTCTACAGGCTGCATCCATTCCTGCGGCTTGAAACCCAGGCCGGCCAGCAGCTGCTCGGCGCGCGAGGCCGCGCTCCAGGCGCCGGCTTCCACCAGCGCTGCCTCGGTCTCGGCGATCTGCGTGCCCTGGTCGTCGCCCAGCGTGGCGCGGCGCGCTTGCAGTTCGCGCAGATGGGTGTCGCCGTCGATGACGAACTCGCGGGCGGGACGTTCGTCGGCGTGAAGTTCCTGTTCGACGCTGGCGATGCGCCAGCCGGCCGGCAGGCTCAGGTCGCCGGCGTCCTGGTCGATCTCGCCGGTCAGAAGCGCGAACAGCGTCGACTTGCCGGCGCCGTTCTTGCCGACGATGCCCACGCGTTCGCCGGGGTGTACAACAAATTCAGCGCCGTCCAGCAGCACCTTGGTGCCGCGGCGCACGGTCAATCCTTGGGCGCGTATCACGTTTTCAGTTGTTCTCGGGTCAATAGCAGAAGCTGGTCACTGGCTTCCTCGGTGTCCAGCCACACGGGCGACAGCTCGGGGAAGGCGGCTTCGAAGAAGTCGCGCTCGTGGCCGATTTCCAGCACCAGCACGCCCTCGTCGTTCAGATAGCGCGGCGCGGCTTCCAGGATGCGGCGCACCAGGTCCATGCCGTCGGCGCCGCCAGCCAGGGCCAGTTGCGGTTCGTGCAGGTATTCCTGCGGCAGCGCGTCCATCGAGCCGCTGTTCACATAGGGCGGGTTGCACAGGATCACGTCGTAGCGGCGCGCGGGCAGCGCGTCGAACAGGTTGCTCTGGTGCAGTTCCAGCCGGTCGGCCAGGCCGTAGTCGTCGACGTTGCGGCGGGCCACGTCCAGCGCGTCCGGCGACACGTCAACGGCGTCCACCTGCGCATTCGGGAAGGCCAGCGCGCCCAGGATGGCCAGGCAGCCCGAGCCGGTGCACATGTCCAGCACGTGCTCGACGGCGTAGGGATCCTGCACCCAGGGCGTCAGGCCCTGGTCCAGCAGTTCGGCGATGGGCGAGCGCGGCACGATGACGCGCGCGTCCACGTAGAAGCGGTGGCCGCGCAGCCAGGCTTCGTTGGTCAGATAGGCGGCCGGCACGCGCTCGGTCACGCGGCGGTCGATCAGGTCCAGCACGCGCTCGCGTTCTTCGGCCAGCACGCGGGCGTCCAGGAAGGGATCGAGCGTGTCCAGCGGCAGGTGCAGCGCGTGCAGCGTCAGGTACACCGCCTCGTCCCAGGCATTGTCGCTGCCGTGGCCCAGCGCCACCTGGGCGGCGTTCAGGCGCGATACGCCGTAGCGGATCAGGTCGCGCAGGGTTTGCAGTTCGTGGCGGGTGGCAGGATTCATGTGTGGTCTGATTCGTGAAGCCGCCCCCGTCCGGCCCGGCTGGCCTTCATGGGGGCGGTGGTCCCGCGCTGCGGGCGCGGGGTGTGGCTCGTCAGGGCTGGACGGGCAGCAGGTTTTCCAGCGTGCGCCGGTAGATGTTCTTGAGCGGATCGAGCGAGGCAATCTCGATGCGCTCATTCACCTTGTGGATGGTGGCGTTGCAGGGGCCGAACTCGATGACCTGCGGGCAGATCTTGGCGATGAAGCGGCCGTCCGACGTGCCGCCGGTGGTCGACAGCTCGGTGGTGACGCCGGTCTCGGCCAGGATGGCCGAGGACAGCGCCTCGCTGAGCGAACCGCGCGGGGTCAGGAAGGGCTCGCCGCCCAGCTCCCAGTCCAGCTCGTATTCCAGGCCATGGCGGTCCAGCACCTCATGCACGCGCGCCTTCAGCCCTTCGGGCGTGCTGGCGGTCGCGAAGCGGAAGTTGAACAGCGCCACGGCCTCGCCCGGCACCACGTTGGTGGCGCCGGTGCCCGAGTTCAGGTTCGACACCTGGAACGTGGTGGGCGGGAAGTACTCGTTGCCCTGGTCCCATTCGATGGCCACGATCTCGGCCAGTGCCGGCGCCAGCTGGTGCACCGGGTTGCGCGCCAGGTGGGGGTAGGCCACGTGGCCCTGCACGCCCTTGATCGTCAGCGTGCCCGACAGCGAGCCGCGGCGGCCGTTCTTGCAGATGTCGCCCAGCGTGTCGCCCGAGGTAGGCTCGCCGACGATGCAGAAGTCCATCTGTTCGCCGCGCGCCTTCAGCGCGTCGCAGACGATGGCGGTGCCGTCGATCGACGGGCCTTCCTCGTCGGACGTGATCAGCAGCGCGATCGAGCCGCCGTGCTGAGGATGGGCCGCCACGAATTCCTCGGCCGCCACCACGAAGGCGGCGATCGAACTCTTCATGTCGGCCGCGCCGCGGCCGTACAGGAAACCGTCGCGCTCGGTCGGCGTGAACGGGTCGCTCTGCCATTTCTCGCGCGGGCCCGGCGGCACCACGTCCGTGTGGCCGGCGAACACCGCCAGCGGGGCGGCGCTTCCGCGCCGCGCCCACAGGTTGGTGACGCCGCCCTGGGCGATGGTCTCGCAGCGGAAACCGATGCGTTCCAGGCGCGCGGCCAGCGTCGCCTGGCAGTCCTCGTCGGCCGGGGTGACCGACGGGCGGGCGATCAGGTCCTTGACCAGGTCCAGGACGGCCGATGATCCGGAAGACGTGCTCATCAAGCCCTCAGCAGGTCGTTGATGCTGGTCTTGGCGCGCGTTTGCGCGTCGACGCGCTTGACGATCACGGCGCAGGCCAGGCTGTGCGAACCGTCGGCCGAGGGCAGCGAGCCCGGCACCACGACCGAGCCCGAGGGCACGCGGCCGTAGGTGATCTTGCCGGTGGCGCGGTCATAGATCTTGGTGCTTTGCGACAGGAACACGCCCATGGCCAGCACGGAGTTCTCTTCGACCACCACGCCTTCCACCACTTCGGAACGGGCGCCGATGAAGCAGTTGTCCTCGATGATGGTGGGGTTGGCCTGCAGCGGCTCCAGCACGCCGCCGATGCCGACGCCGCCGGACAGGTGGACGTTCTTGCCGATCTGGGCGCACGAGCCGACCGTGGCCCAGGTGTCGACCATGGTGCCTTCATCGACGTAGGCGCCGATGTTGACGTAGGAGGGCATCAGCACCACGTTGCGGGCGATGTAGGCGCCGCGGCGGGCCACGGCCGGCGGCACCACGCGGTAGCCGCCTTGCTTGAAGGCGTTGTCGCCGTACTCGGAGAACTTGAGCGGCACCTTGTCGTAGAACTGCAGCGGGGCCTGGCCCATGATGGCGTTCTCGCTCAGGCGGAACGACAGCAGCACGGCCTTTTTGATCCATTGATGCACGACCCAGTCGTCATTGATCTTTTCGGCCACGCGCAGGCGGCCCAGGTCCAGACCGTCGATGGTGTGCTCGACCGCTTCGCGCACTTCGGCGCTGGCGTCGGCGGGCGACAGGTTGGTCCGGTCTTCCCAGGCCTTTTCGATGGTGGTTTGCAGGTCGAGAGTCATAACGGCTCAGCTTTTCAAAGAGGGGTTGGTCAAACGGAAGTCTTGATGAAATGCGCGATGCGCTCGGCGGCCTGGACGCACTCGGCCAGCGGTGCCACCAGCGCCAGGCGCACCCGGTTCTCGCCGGGATTGACGCCGTGCGCGTCGCGCGCCAGGAAGCTGCCGGGCAGCACCGTCACGCCGGTGCGGCCGTAGAGGTCGCGCACGAAGGCGGTGTCGGGGCCGGACGTGCCGGCCCACAGGTAGAACGAGGCTTGCGGGCGGTCCACGTTGAGGACGTTGCGCAGGATGGGCAGCACCGCGTCGAATTTCTCGCGGTACATGCGCCGGTTTTCCTTCACGTGTTCTTCGTCGGTCCAGGCGGCGATGCTGCCGGCCGTGACGATGGGGCTCATGGCGCTGCCATGATACGTGCGGTACAGCAGGAAGCGGCCGATCAGCGCCGCGTCCCCGGCCACGAAGCCCGAGCGCAGGCCGGGCACGTTGGAGCGCTTGGACAGGCTGGAGAACGCCACCAGGTTGCGGTAGTCGTCGCGGCCCAGGCGGCGCGCCGCCTGCAGACCGCCCAGCGGCGGATTGCCTTCGTCCAGGTAGATCTCGGAATAGCATTCGTCGGAGGCGATGACGAAACCGTGGCGGTCGGACAGCTGGAACAGCGTCTTCCACTCTTCCAGCGACATCACGTTGCCGGCCGGGTTGCCCGGCGAGCACACGAACACCAGCCGCGTCTTGCGCCAGATGTCTTCCGGCACCTGGTTCCAGTCGCAGCCGAAATTGCGCGCCGCGTCGGCATTGACGTAATAGGGCGTGCCGCCGGCCAGCAGCGTCGCGCCCTCGTAGATCTGGTAGAACGGGTTGGGGCAGACCACCACCGAGCCGGCCGACGGATCGATCACCGTCTGGGTGAAGGCGAACAGCGCCTCGCGCGAGCCCAGCGCCGGCAGCACCTGGGTTTCCGCGTCGGGCGCGGGAATGCTGTAGCGGCGCGCCAGCCACTCGGAGATCGCCCGGCGCAGCGCCGGATCGCCCTTGGTGGACGGATAGACCGACAGCCCCGCCATGCCGTCCCGGATGGCCTGCGCGACGCGCTCCGGCGCGGCGTGCTTGGGTTCGCCGATCGACAGATTGATGGGGGCAAGCCCGTCCGGCGGCGTGCCGGCCGAGGCCAGCAAGGCCCGCAATTTCTCGAACGGGTAGGGGTGTAGGGCATCTAGGCGCGGGTTCATGCGCACGATTTTAACAAGCAAGCTACAATAGCGGGCTTGGCTAAAGCGAAGGTGGCGAAATTGGTAGACGCACCAGGTTTAGGTCCTGACGCCGTAACAGGTGTAGGGGTTCGAGTCCCCTCCTTCGCACCAACCCTATTCGGACACTGATTTGGCGTTGCGTCAACAATGTCCTACAGCCCCGCGGCACGCAAGTGCCG